>CAZTCG010000254.1:0-2487 GCA_964612005.1 uncultured Flavobacteriaceae bacterium
GTTTGCCAATTGATACTTCTTTAAACGATTTTGGAAGAATGATGATAAGTAAAAATGTTTCCGATTCATTAAAATTTAAAGTTCCTACATTAAGAAACATTGAATTTTCCGGCCCTTATTTTCATGATGGAAGAGCAAAAAAATTAAGAGATGTGCTTGAACATTATTCAAGTGGAATTAATAAGTCAGTTAATGTACATCCTTCTTTAAAAAATGGAATTTCCTTATCTTCAACAGATAAAGTGGAACTAATTTCTTTTTTAAAAACCTTAAGTGATAAACGTTTTTTGTACAATCCCAAATTCAGAATTGCTGCTAAACAGTAAATAAATTGTAGTTGTATTTTCTAACAAACAACATGTAAAGAAAGGGGTAAAATTTTAATCTCAATTTCATCCACTTCATTTCCGGGTTCACCATCAAAATGGAATATGATTTTTTCTGTGGATGTAATTTTAAAAGAGGTTCCATTACTATAATTAAAGTATTTTGATTTTATCGTTGTTCTTCTTAATACTTTAATTAAAATAGATGCTAAACGAATTATTGAAAATGGTTTTAAAATACACATAGTAAGTTCACCATCTTTTAAATCTGCTTGAGGTGCGATGTAAAAATCATTTCCGTATTGACCAGCATTTGCAAATGTGATTAAAAAAGCGTTCTCGCTGATTTGTTGATTGTTAAATTCAATTTGATATTTTTTTGGATTATAGCTAAAAAATTCTCGACAAATAATTTTAATGTATGACTGTAAACCTCTAGTTGTTGAGGTGGCAAACAAATTACCTATATGCGCATCAAAACCAACGCCTGCAGTACAAAAGAAATTTTTACCATTAATAAGTCCGGAATCAATTGTTGTAATAGTAGTTTTTGAGATAGTTAATAAGGCTTTTTTTAAATTCATTGGAATGCCCAGACTCCTCGCTAATCCATTTCCTGAGCCCATTGGTAAAATGCCTAAAGCTACTTCTGTATTTGTAATAGCTGATGCTACTTTATTAACAGTGCCGTCACCGCCTACTGCAACAGCAATAGTGAAATGATTAGAAAAAATATACGTTCTGATCGCTTCAAATTCATCTTTATTTTTCCAAATTAAAATTTCAAAATCAAATTCTGATTTAAAATATTTTTTAATAAAAGTTGGAATGTCAATTTTCTTTTTTTTACCTGCTTTTGGATTAACTATAAAAAGTAGTTTATGACGCTTTATTTTCATGCAATAATAGGTAATTTAATAAAAAAGGTTGTGCCCAGGTTTTGCTGAGTTTCGAAATAAATTTTACCATTAAATGATTCAATGATGTTTTTTGCCATAGCTAAACCAAGTCCCATCCCTTCTGTTTTTGTGGAGAAATTTGGGTAAAATATTTTTTCTTTTAATTCATCCGGTATCCCATTTCCATTATCGTTTACGCTTATTACAATTTCTTGATTAGTTTTAATGAGTTGAATGATAATTAAACCTTTTCTATCAGCCGGAATCGCTTGCTGGGCATTTTTTAAAAGATTATACAATACTCTGCAAAACTGATCTTTATCAATATTTGCTATTAACTCGTGCTGTCCATCATTTATAAAATCAATACTTAATTGATCATTAACGGAAAATAATTCAACAGAGTTTTTAATAAGTATATTTAAATCGTAAGGTTTTAATTCGGCTAAAGGCATTTTAGCAAAAGAACTGAATTCATTAGCAATTAATGCTAAGCTATCAATTTGTTCAACGAGCATTTTTGCCAGTTTTTTTATTCTCAACTTTAGTTCTTCTGGTTCAGCATTCAGGCTTCTCTCTAAATGTTGAATGTTGAGTTTCATGGGTGTAAGAGGATTTTTAATCTCATGTGCAACTTGTTTTGCCATCTCTTTCCATGCACCTTCACGTTCTGATTTAGCTAATTGAATAACATTTTCTTCAAGTTGTAAAATCATATTATTGTATTCGGTAACTAACTTTCCAATTTCATCATTCCTATTCCAGGTGATTGGATCATTATGCTTTCCGATTTTAATTGTGCTGAATTTTTCTTGAATAATTTGTAGGGGTCGAGTTATAAAATTTGAAATTAATAAAGATGCTACTATGCTTAAAGAAAACAAAATAACGTAAATATTAATAATAGCTACAATGTATACGTTCCATTCTTTCTCCAGATCAGCTTGCTTTGCAAAATAGGGAAGATTTATATAGGCAAGTAATGTTCCATTGTTATTTTTTACAGGCTGAAATGCCGAATAAAAGTTCATGTTCCCAATATTGTCTTTAATTAATACGTGTTTAGTAGAAACTTCTTTTAATTGCCTGTGTGCATCAGGATTTATTTTTTTAGAGATAATTCCTTCATTAAACAAACGTGGTTGTGAGGTAACATATAAATTTCCTTTTACATCAAATAAATTAATATCAGTTGCGTGTAAAGAGGCTATTTTTTTAATTTGCCAACTGATATAATCTTTTATAGATGGGCTTAAAGTTTG
>CAZTCG010000254.1:2497-3252 GCA_964612005.1 uncultured Flavobacteriaceae bacterium
TTACAACAGTTTTAAATGAGTTTTCGGTTAGTAACAATTTATCAATCAATGCTGCAGTATTTTTATTTTTAAATTGATCTTCAATAAAAATAAATGTTGCAGTACTTAAACTAATTAAGAAAAATAAAACTACAGAAACTATTAATAGTTGAATCCTTAGTTGTATAGAAGTACTTTTTTTAGATAGCTTAATTATTTTAAGTTCTTTTACCAGATAACTAAACCAAACTGCTAAGCTCATAAAAAAGAAAAAATAGGAGTTTGAAGTAAACCATTCTTTAAATTTATTGTTTTTGTTGCTTATCACTACTGTAATTTCATTATCCTTACTATATATCAGATGATTTACATCGTTTATTTTTAATTGAGCAAAATGATTAGGTATTATTTCATTAATGAATAAATTGTTAGGGTAATTTATATCTCCATTATAGTTTAACAGTATTTTGTTTTTATAAATTGCATATGATAATTCGCTCATGTTTTTTGCAGAGTAATTTGATTGATCAAGTAATAATTCCGGAAAACCAGTTGGCTGATTTTCATTACGTGGTGAAAATTCAAAGTAGGCTAAAATTGGTTTAGTAGCTTTAAAATTATCTGGAGAAATATTGATTTTTCCAATGTACTTAATATCTTTTCCTTGCTTATTTAAGAAATAAAAATCTTCTGAACTAGTACTTATTCCATCATTTTTAATGAGTTCATCAAAATAACTATTATTTTCAAACAACGGATTGCTGACTGAAATTAGT
>CAZTCG010000255.1:0-3238 GCA_964612005.1 uncultured Flavobacteriaceae bacterium
ATTTGTAATCGTCCCAGAACCTTGACTAGGTAAAACTGATCCAGTTGCAGTATTTGCATCATTTGTTGTTGAATTAAAATCCCAAAATGCAATTGTTTGGGAGAAAATTGCGCTGCATGATACAGCAGCTAAAAGTGTGAATAGTTCTTTTCTCATCATTAAATTTTTGTGCAAAACTAACTAGAGAAACAGTTAAGAAGATTAAAGTACAGTTATTAAAACCTTAATTAAAAAAACACATAGTAATAGATAATTAAGAATTCTTTAACCTTGTTATGTTTTAAATTAAACATATTTTATTTTAAATGAACAAAAATCAAACGATACTATAACCAATTCCTTTTAAGGTTTTAATAGAATCGTTACCTAAGGTTTTACGAATATTACGAATATGAATATCTATGGTTCTTTGTTTTGCAACGTCTATTTTTCCCCAAACGCTAACAGCAATTTCTTCGCGGGTAAAAACTTTGTTTGGATTAGAAAATAAAAAATTTACGATTTCAAATTCTTTTTTTGGAAGGATGAAAGATTTGCCATCTTTATAAATTTTAAAACTTTCCTTATCAATGGTAATTCCCTTTTGAGGTATAATTTTTTCTATTTGCTGTTCCTTTTTTCGTTTAAGCATAGCTTTTAAACGAGCAGCAACTAGATTAGGTTTTAAAGGAGTTGTAAGGTAATCATCTACCCCTGAATTAAATGCAGTAATTTGAATAAAGTCGTCGGCCTTTTGACTATATATAATAATAAAAGGTTGTTTTGTATCTTTTTGTTGCCTTATTTCTAAACTCAAACTAATTCCATCAGTATCTTGAAGATCTAAATTAAGTAATAAAAAATCGGTAGAATAATGATGTAAAAAATGAATTAATTCTTTTTTATTATTTGCAGGGATAATTTCAAAACCAAAAAGCTCTAATGAATCTTTCAAATTCATTAAAGCATAGACATCATTATCGCAAATGATTATTGTTCCTGACTTACCCATAAATAGTAGTAATGATTCCACCACTTCCATGATGGAATCAAATTTTAATTGTTTATTTATTAATAATCAATTTTTGTATACTGATGTTTTTGCCAGATTTTATTTTAATAAAATATAGACCATTTATTAAAACATCTGTACTTAAACTGATTTTTTTAGATTTAATTTGTTCTGACTTACTCAAAACTATTTTACCTGTTACATCAATGATATCAACAATAACATTTGAATCTACTTCTCGTATTAATTCAATTGTTACGATATCTTTTGCTGGGTTTGGATATACTAATGATGTAAAATCATTTGTGTTTTTAGTAATATCTTTTATTCCAATTCCTGCTGAAATAAAATAGGAATCATTAAAATCAGCGCCGTTAGCTGCAGGACTAGCTGTACTTAATCGATAATCACCATTGGTGAAATTATAAGGTGTAACCATCAAACCATTTGCATTAGATGCTAAGGTAGTATCGTTTCCATTTGTAATAAACCAATTACGAATTGCAGTAGTTGAAGTAATGTCTAAATTTTTACCCGCTCCCATTCCAGCAAAAACATTATTCTTAAAACGTAAACTATCTGTTAACGCATTTGCAATTGCAGCACTACCATCAATATGTATACCTGTTGGGAAATCTGTAAAGATTGAATTATATACAGAAGTATATGTATTTCTTCTTAATCTTAATGCTCTTCTAAATTTAGCATCAATTGAATTACCGGTATTACCTCTATATGGACCAATTAAAGTTATATTTGAAAATACCGGAGTAGTGTAAGGAGTAGCATTTGTACCATTAGCATCATTATCTGATTCAAATCCTTCTGATGTAGATGAAGAAGATTGATCAGCAATACTTGGATCTCTAACTATTAACCCGAATTGAACATTACCTCTATAACCAAAATCAGTATCAAAATCATCATCTAAGCATCGAAAAGCGACTAGATATTTTGCATTTACAGTTCCACCAAACCATTCAAAAGCATCATCGTTAATAAAGGAACATTGAACATGATCGATTTTTGTAGTTGAACCAACAGAACCCATTGTTAACCCATTAATTTCTTTATCAACCTGAAATGGTATTCCGCCAAATTCAATTCTTACAAATGAAAAAACACCCGTAGAATCAGTATCATCATTACCACCAAATTGTGCTTTAATAGGATCTAATCCCCCCTCAATTACTGCAACTCCACCTGGTTGATTATTACGTGCGTTACCTAATAAAACAACACCACCCCAGTCACCCAAATTTCTTGAACCTGCAGCTTGATTTGATGTAAACACAATTGGATTTGTTGCCGTACCTTGTGCATTAATTTTTGATCCTCTAGAAACTATTAGTGTTCCTCCGGTTGCTTGATCTCCTCTTATAATTACTCCTGGTTGAATAGTTAAAGTAGCACCATTTGTAACATATATTTTATTTTGTAATAAAACAACTGTACCGCTTGACCAAGTTGTATTAGTTGTAATGTCTGAACTTACTGTGGTAGTTGTAGAGGGATAATTTACATTTTGAGGATCCCAATTACACCAACCAGCTGTCCAATCATTTGAGTTAATACCTGTTTGACCATCTGTTACAGGGAAAGCTCCTTTGTAAGTTGTAGGTGTCCAAAATGCTTGTGAATAAATACTTCCAGCAGCAATAATACTTAATACGGATAAATAAATTTTCTTCATAGTTTAATTGTGAATTTTTTGTAAAATTATTTACACTATGTTTCCTTTACATTTACTATAAATTACCCTTTGCTTAATATATTGTTAAGTAAACGTTAAGAGATAAAGTTGCGTTTATTTATTTTACTTATTATTTATTGATGAATTAACGAAATAAATTATTTTATCAATAAAAATGGGCTATCCAATTTAGATAGCCCATTATACAATTCACAAACAATGATTATTTATTAATGATTAAACGAATAGTTTTTGTAAATCCATTGTTATCGTAAACTTTAATGAAATATAATCCATTGTTAAAGTTTTCGGTAGAGAAGTTAATTGTATTATTATCAATTAAATTTTCTGTTTGAACTTTCATCACTTTAACCAATTGACCAACTGAATTAAATAACACACAAGTTACTTTGTCATTCATGTTTGAAACAAAAACATTAACTTCATCGTTAGCAGGATTTGGATAAACATTTACAACTACTTCGTTATTTACCAACTCATCAACACCAACACAAGCATCAACTAATACTGTTGTTGTTGCAGCGTTTGAACAG
>CAZTCG010000256.1:0-3208 GCA_964612005.1 uncultured Flavobacteriaceae bacterium
AACAATAATAGTATTATATAACTTTAGTTTTTCAATACAAGCTAAAACAAATTCATCTCTTGGATCTGTTCCTGGCTGGGCATAAAAATAATCATGAGTTACATCAGCATCTTGTTCCTGTAGTTGATGAATTGAAAATAAAAAAGGCAATTGCTGATAAGGTTTTGTTCCATTAAAAACTGGTACTGCAGGAGTATATAATTCAATATCAAAAAAGGCAAGTGGATAGTTGACTTTATTTACAAAACTTTTTATATCGACTTTTTTACTTATAATTTTTTGTTGTTGAAAAGCATTGATTTGTTGCTGAAGTGATTCCGATATTCCATTAAAATTTCTTACATCCATTAAATCTAAAACACCTTCATGAAATAATTCCATTTGTTTTTCAGTGCCTAAGCTATTTAATGAAAAAATATTTTTCTCAGGAATAGTTTTCCAACAGCTACCAAAAAAATCGCATACATATGGTTTAAAACAATGTGCCCCAACTTTTATATCAGGTATTTTAGGATTTTCAATAATTGTTTTTGCTGAATTAATTCGGTTTTCTATAAATTGTAAATTTCTTTTTACATCAACCAAAACACTTTTCTTTCTAAACAATTCCTGAATATTTAGTACTTCAGATAAAACATAATCAGGGTTTAATGTAACCAGAAAAAAATCTTCCAGTTCGGGCAAACAATTTTTAATAACATAATATTGCAAACTGGCATCAAGCACATAAGCTCCACTAATTTTTAATGAGCTTTTCACTTCAAATGCAACCCAATTATTATTTTCCTTAACCAATAGATCAACCGCAACTAAAACTTCATTAAAAATAAAAGCCGCTTCGTAAATAATAGTTGTTCCTGATTCAATCAATTGTTTGGTTAACTCAACGGATTTATCAAATTCGCGAATAGTTGAAGGTGAAACATCTATTCCTCCCGGATATAATTGCTGCGCAAGTTGGCCAACATCAATTCCTCTGCTAAATATGGCTTGTTTATCCTTGCTTAAAGGATCTTTTAAGTAATAATGGTGCTTATATAAGTGAAATGATTTTAAACATTGTACACTTCTTACAAAACTTGATTTACTAAGTAAATAATTTGCCACAAAACGAAGTTAGTAAATTATTCAAGCACTGATAGATCGCCAAGACCTTCGCGAATAACTTCAATTTCATCATTGGAAACATTAATTACTGTTGTTGGGTAAATGTTTCCGTGACCACCATCAATTATTACATCTACCTGTTCTTTGTATTGCAGGTAAATATTATCCGGATCGGTAAAATAATCTATCAACTCATCATCTAAATTATTTAATGAAGTAGAAATTATTGGATTTCCCAAAGCAGTAACAAGTTCTCTACAAATTGTATTATCCGGAACACGTATTCCTACTGTTTTACGTGATTGTTTTAATAATTTAGGTACCTGCGAACTCGCTTCTAAAATAAATGTATATGGTCCGGGCAAAGCTTTTTTAATAATTCTGAAAATAGAATTAGGAATAGGTCTGGCAAACTGCGAAAGCAAACTTAAATCAGAACAAATAAATGAAAAAGTAGATTTTTCGGGTTTAATATTCTTAAGCTTACATAAACGTTCAACAGCTTTTTGATTCATCATATCGCAACCAAGTGCATAAACAGAATCGGTGGGATAAATAATAATACCTCCAGCTTTTAAAACGGCCACCACTTTTTCTAATTGATTGAAATCAATTTTATCGGGATTTATTCTTATGAACATGCACAAAGTTAAAAGTTTATTGCATGCCACTTACAATATCATTTCTCAATTTATTAATTTTAAATTATCAATATGATTAAACTAGTTACAATAATTGGTGCGCGACCACAAATAATAAAAGCTGCTGCGTTAAGTAGAGCAATAAAAAACAACTTTTCGAATATAATTTCAGAAATCATTGTGCATACTGGTCAGCACTATGACGAAAACATGAGTCAGGTTTTTTTTGATGAACTTGGTATTCCAAAACCAAATTATAATCTGCAAGTTGGTAGTGGCTCACATGGATTACAAACTGCCAACATGATAATTAAAATTGAAGAAATATTACTTCATGAAAAACCTAATGCGATTGTATTGTATGGTGATACCAATTCAACTTTGGCTGGTGGAATTGCTGCTTCGAAAATTCACATTCCAGTTATTCATATTGAAGCGGGCTTGCGTTCTTTTAATAAAAGCATGCCAGAAGAAATAAACCGTATACTTTGTGATCATGTTTCCACATTGCTCTTCTCTCCTACCCTAACCGGTTACAACAATTTAATAAAAGAAGGATTTAAAGAAAATAACACAGCTCCATATCATGCTGATAATCCTAAAATTTATCATTGTGGTGATATTATGTACGACAACAGCATGTATTTTTCAAAAGTTGCTGAATCAAAAATTGATATTGAAAAAAAATACGGAGTTGAAAAGTGTAACTATATTTTGTGTACCATTCATCGAAATAATAATACGGATGACAAAGTACGTTTAACCGCTTTATTTGACGCACTGAATACTATTTCAGAGCAAGAGAAACTCACGATAATTCTACCCCTTCATCCTAGAACTTCTAAACTCCTTGAAAATAATGTAGATGCTGATATTTTAAAAAATGTACGAAACAATTCATTGATAAAATTAGTAGAACCTGCCTCCTTTCTAGAAATGACTGCTTTAGAAAAAAATGCACAATTAGTTATAACTGATAGTGGTGGCGTTCAAAAAGAGGCTTTTTATTTTAATAAACCATGCATTGTATTACGTTCAGAAACCGAATGGATAGAACAAGTTGAATGTGGAGCTGCTATTATTGCAGATGCAAATAAAGATAAAGTGATAAAAGCATTTAGCGAATTTAAAAATTCATCATCAATAAAATTTCCATCAATATATGGAAACGGTAAAGCAGCGGAATTTATTTGTGAAGAGATTTTAAAACATATAGGTTAATCATGATACTTATTTATACTCATAAAATCTCATTAAGAAGTAAATATATTTTCAACTTCTTCTTTACGGATATTTATGATATACCATATCAAATAACTCAAAACAAGGAAGATTTTATAGCTTTTACGGGACCAAAATTAAATTACAGTAATGATAAATTGGATGATGAATTGTTTGTAAAAGCATCTGGGTTAATACATGAAATTGGCATTAAGGAACAAAACATACCTGTTGGTATG
>CAZTCG010000257.1:0-3205 GCA_964612005.1 uncultured Flavobacteriaceae bacterium
ATGTAAGAGTTGGCGATACTGTTTTTGTGGAAAAAGGAGGAGAAATCATTCCAAAAATAGTTGGGGTTGATGTATCCAAACGTCCTGAAAATACAAGTGAAACACATTATATTCAAAATTGTCCGGAGTGTGGAACTGCATTGATAAGAACCGAAGGTGAAGCACAACATTTTTGTCCAAATGATAACGCCTGCCCACCACAACTGAAAGGAAAGATGGAACATTTTGTTGGGAGAAAAGCAATGAACATTGATAGCTTGGGTGCAGAAACCATTGATCAATTATATAAAGCAGGATTATTAAAAAACATTGCTGATATCTACGATTTAAAAAAAGAACAACTTTTGCCGCTTGAACGCATGGCTGAAAAATCAGCCAATAATTTGATTGAAGGAATTAAGCAATCAACACAAGTCCCTTTTGAGCGTGTTCTTTACGCAATAGGGATAAGACATGTAGGAGAGACCACTGCAAAAAAAATTGCACGTAAAGTAAAATCCTTTGAAACACTTGAAAAAGCAACGAAAGAAGAATTACTGGAAATTGAAGAAGTAGGAGAAATCATTGCAGATAGTATTGTGAATTTTTTCTCTATCGATGTAAATAAAAATATCATTGAACGTTTAAAAAATCATCACTTGCAATTTAGTTTGAGCGAAGAACAATTGCAAGCAAGCAGTGATAAGTTAAAAGGGTTGACCTTTGTTATCTCAGGAGTTTTTGCAAAACACAGCCGTGATGAATTAAAAAATTTAATAGAACAAAACGGCGGAAAGAATAGTGGTTCAATTTCTGGAAAAACAAGTTACTTATTGGCAGGTGATAACATGGGACCTGAGAAGCTTAAAAAAGCCGAATCCCTAAAAATTAAAATCATTTCAGAAGAAGATTTTTTGAAGATGTTGGAATAATTTTTAATTCAATAAGTAAATTTTCATTACTTGATTGTTAAGTTTTATTCAATTTCTTTGTTGTTTTACTAAACAATAATTGTGCTTTTAAAATGTATTATTATTAAAGTTAAATTAATACTTTTGCATCCTCAAATTATTTATTTGAATTGTAGTCTATACTATAACAACTCTGTTCCATTTTTGCTTTATCAAGCAGGAAGCTAATTATTTACTTTATTACATTAATTCTATTTTTCGATATGTCGTTTAAACGCATTTGTTTTTTTATACTATTTGTTTTGTTTTTAAAACACAATATTTTAATTGCAAACACTTATTATTCTGTTTCAGGTATTTCTCCAACCACTTTAAGCTGCTGGAAATCGAATCGGGACGGAACGGGTTCTTCACCTTTAAGTTTTACTTCAGGAGATGAATTTATAATTCAAGGTAGTGCTCTTGCTCCAGGAGGTGTAGCACATTCATTAACAACTTCAACAACTTGGACTATTTCTGGCGTGGGTTCTAAATTATGGATTGAGAGTGGCGCAGTTTTAACCGCGAGTCATCAAATTACCTTAGATATATTAACAATTTGGCAAATTGATGCAGGTGGTAAATACATACATAATAATACAACCAACAATCCACATACAACAACATTTGCAGGCACTGAGTCTTTTCATGATGATGCTACAATTGAATTTTCTGCTTTATCCGCAGTAAATTATGTTTTTATTGAATGTTTAAAGTCATGTACTAATGGTTTTCCAAATGTAATATGGAATATGGCAGCAAATGATGCGTCTACTTACAATTGGGATTCTGATGGTTCATCCACCTTTACATTCAGAGGTGATTTAACTATTTCTAGCACTGGTACTGGAAAAGTAATCATGATTAGTAATGAAAATGATAACTATGTTGTGCAAGGTGATTTTATTATATCAGCAGGGGTTGTAGAATTTCACAGAGATGCGTCTAGTTCAAATGCATCTTTAACTGTAAATGGAAATATGCAATTATTAAATAATTCATCATTTGATTTTTCTCCTAATGGATCAACTTCCTCTATAACATTTAACTTAAAAGGTAATTTCACAAATAATGCCTCCGGATATTTTAAATCAACAAATCTTCCGATAATTTGGAATTTTAACGGAAACGGATCTACTCAAATTTATGATATGAGTAGCTCAAATTATAGCAGTACTAATTTTACTGATTGGACTATTGCTAGTGCAGCAGTTGTTCAGTTGGCATCAGATTTAGTTTTGCCTGCAACCTCATCCAGTGTTGATCAGTTTTTGTGTAATGGAACTTTAATATTTGGAACAGGCAGTACAGATGGTTCAACAAGTTTTAATGTGGAAATTAGTACAGCGTCAAGTGATGCCGGAGATAATTTTACATTAGCTGCAAATGCAACATTAAAAATTACATCTGTTGACGGTATTTTACCTTCATCCACTGCAGGAAACATAAGGGTTGGCTGGAACAATTCAGGCCGTATTTCATTAAGTTCGAGCGCAAATTACTATTATATAGGTAGTGCAGCTCAAGTTACCGGAATTGGTTTGCCTACCACGGTAAAGGATTTTGGAATTAATAATTCTACATCAGCATCCATTTCTCTTTCTTCAAATATTACCGTATCAGGTATATGTTATATGACAAATGGAAATATAAATTTAAATACTAAAGTTCTTTCGTATGGTATTAGTGGATCCTTATGTTATAATTCAACTACGTCAACACAAACAACTGCTGATGCTGAATTTCCAATTTTAAATGGACCTGTTAAATTGATAATTAATAATTCTTTTACAACGCCAAATGTAATTTTGCATGCAGACAGAACTTTAACAGCAACTGATACTGCAATAAGTTTACGCAATGGGAAATTATTATTGAGCGGTAAAGATTTAACATTATCAGGAACAAATACTTTAATTGGTGGAACATCTTTTAGTGATACTAAAATGATAGTTACAGGTGCCGGTTATTTGATGCGTGTATTCGGTAGTGGTAATTCAAATGCATTTACTTATCCAATTGGAGCAACTAATAAATACAGTCCGGTTACTTTGGACTTTTCTGCAGCTTCAGCAAATATGACTATAGGTTTACGAGTAACAGGGACTGATTATTCTCAAAATACGGCAGATAATCGTATATCTCGTTATTGGACATATTCTTTTAGTGGCGCCACTTCATACACTTACACCGCAACTTATTCCTATGCTACAGTAAATGATATTGTTGGAAATGAAGCAAGTATTAAGTTGGCTTATTATGCAAACACAGACTGG
>CAZTCG010000258.1:0-2304 GCA_964612005.1 uncultured Flavobacteriaceae bacterium
GTAAATAACGTTTTCTGCCCATCACTGTTTTTACATAGCCGGTTTCACGTGCAAAATTCACCTGTTCATCCATAAACTTTTTAATGTGCGCGTATTCCCTGAAATAATTATCAATTAATTGTTTTGCCTCTGCTCGACTGATATTCAAGTTTTCGGAAAGTCCGAAAGCGCCTTGTCCGTAAATGATCCCAAAGTTTACACTCTTTGCCTTGTAACGCATTTCTTTGGTAACTTCTTCTTCACTGATACCATATACCTTTGCCGCAGTAGCGGTATGAATATCTTTTCCTAAACGAAATGCTTCACACATGGCAGGATCTTTACTTAAAGCAGCAACAATGCGCAATTCAATTTGCGAATAATCTGCACTTAATAAAACATAGTCCGAATTTCTTGAAATGAATGCCTTACGGATTTCTCTTCCTCTAGCCGTTCGGATAGGAATATTTTGCAAGTTGGGATTATCAGAACTTAACCTTCCGGTTACTGCAACCACCTGATTGTAACTGGTGTGTATACGTCCGGTAGTTTCGTTTACCAATTGTGGCAAGGTATCAACATAAGTGTTTTTAAGTTTTACTAACTCTCGGTAATCTAAAATTTTTCCTACGATGGGATGTTTGTTAAGCAGTTTAGATAACACATCTTCACCCGTTGAGTATTGTCCGGTTTTTGTTTTTTTGGGTTTCTCAACAATCTTTAAATATTCAAATAAAATTTCACCCACTTGTTTGGGTGACGAAACATTGAATGATGTTCCTGCTAAATCTTGTATTTCTTTTTCAACCAATAAAATATCTTTCTCCAATTCGGCAGAATAATTTTTTAAATTCTCAATATCCAGCTGAACACCTTCTCGTTCCATATCGGCAAGTACCGATATCAAAGGAACTTCAATGTTCTCAAATAATTCCTGCGTTTCTGTTTCTTTAAGTTTGGGTGAAAAAATAGATTTTAATTGAAGCGTAACATCAGCATCTTCTGCTGCATATTCTTTTATTTTATCAATTGCAACATCGCGCATACTTAATTGGTCTTTTCCTTTTTTTCCAATCAAAGTTTCTATACTCACCGGACTGTAATGCAAATACGTTTCAGCCAATACATTCATATTATGTCGCATCTCCGGCTTTAACAGAAAGTGCGCAACCATGGTATCGAACAATTTATTTTTGATTTCGATGTTGTAATTCTTCAACACCTGCAAATCGTATTTTATGTTTTGTCCGATTAATGTTTTATTGGCATCTTCAAAAATAAAACGGAATTTTTCAATAAGTAGATTGGCTTCTTCTCTGTTAGAAGGAAAAGGAATATAATAAGCTGTATTCGCTTTAAATGCAAATGAACAACCAACAATTTCAGCTTTAAGAACATCTAAAGATGTTGTTTCTGTATCAAAACAAAACTCGTTGTGTTTATCAAACTCTAAAAAAAATTGATTTAATTTTTCTTCTGAATCAACTAACTCGTAATGATGCGGAATAGTTTCTATAGTGTTGTAAGCAACAGCTTCTTTAACTTCTGCTGATTCTGTTGAATCATTTGAAATGCTTTCATTTTCTGAAACTCCTGAAAACAAATCAATCTGATCAGGATTTTTGGAAACTGATTTTGATTTTGTTTCAGTTTCTTCAATTGGCAAATCCTCATTTAAAAGTAATTGCGCCATTCTTCTGAATTCCAATTCCATGAATAACTCTTTAGTTAATTCACGATCCAGCTCTTTTAACTTTAATTCTTCTTCATTAAAATCAATTGGAACATCAGTAATGATTGTAGCTAATTTTTTAGATAATAAAGCCAACTCTTTATGTTCCTCCACTTTTTCTTTCAACTTACCTTTTAACTGATGAGTATTTTGAAGTAAATTTTCAATCGTATCAAATTGTTTGATGAGTTGAATGGCTGTTTTTTCTCCAACCCCTGGTATGCCCGGAATATTATCTACTTTATCTCCCATCAATCCTAAAATGTCAATCAATTGATTTACATTGTTGATTTCCCATTTTTTACAAATTTCATTTATGCCCAGCAACTCCACGCCATTGCCCATTCGGGCAGGTTTGTAAATAAATGTATTTGCATCAACTAATTGACCATAATCTTTATCAGGGGTCATCATGTAAGTTAAAAAACCGGATTGTTCAGCTTTACGAGCAAGCGTTCCAATTAAATCATCCGCCTCGTAACCTTCCATTGCCAATGCAGGAATTCGAAATGCTTCCAATAATTTAAAAACATAAGGAATACTAATTTTTAAATCTTCTGGCATTTCCTCCCGATTCGCTTTATAATCGGTAA
>CAZTCG010000258.1:2314-3198 GCA_964612005.1 uncultured Flavobacteriaceae bacterium
AGTATTAGTAAAGCCAAACACAGCAGAAGTGTTTAGTCCGTTTGAGTTAATGCGAGGATTATTGGCAAATGCAAAATAGGCACGGTAAATAAGTGCATACGCATCCAGCAAAAACAATTTTTTGGGATGATCGGGTGTCATAAATAAAACTATTGATTTTTTAAGTTGTATTTGGAAATAAGCTGAATAGCAGATTTAAAATCCATTTCTGATTTTTCCATTTCTTTAACTAATTCTTTATCATCGGAGAATAATGGTTTAAGTTGTTTTTTGAGTTTTGAATCAGGGAACAGCTGAGTTAATTCATCCATACCACCTTTCATTACAAAATAAAAACTTTGTTTGGCCTCATTTCCCATACTAATAGATGGCTTAAATTCATAAAGCATTATTTTTCCACTACAAATAATTTGCATGAACACCCATTGATCCATAAATTTCATGGCAGCAAAATGCTTGTTTTCATAACCATACCCATTTATTTTATTCGGTAAATACGACTTGGCTTTACCAACAGGTTTAGGTCTGAAAAAAACTTTTGAATAATAATCCATATCATTTTCCAAAAACAACTTTATTTCACCTTTTAACGTATCTTTTTTTGGTAATTTAATGTAGCCTTTAGCAAACTCATCCTGAGCATTTGCCATTATAAAGGATAAACAAAACAATAGTAATAAACGCATAGCTTAAAAAAATAAAGATAACGATAGTTAAACGTAAATACTTATTTTTTATTAACTAATTATTAAATCTACAGCTAATTAAATTTTGACTTATTTTGAACTCACTTGTTCACCTTCCCATTTTGCCACCACGGCAGATGCAACTGCATTTCCAATTACATTTGTATTTGCATTTTGAAGACTATTATTCGATTCACT
>CAZTCG010000259.1:0-3187 GCA_964612005.1 uncultured Flavobacteriaceae bacterium
TGTTCCAATACCAACAGCTGATTTTATTCTTCCATCTTCACCTTCTCCTGCTTCGGTAACACCTAGATGTAAAGGATAATTCCATTTGTTTTCCATCATTTTATTTACAAGTAAACGATAGGCTTGCACCATCACTTGCGTATTACTTGCTTTCATTGAAAGCACAATGTTATGGTTATTTTCTTCAGCGCAAATGCGCAAAAATTCAAATGCAGATTCCACCATACCAAGTGGTGTATCTCCGTAGCGGCTTAATATTCTGTCACTGAGTGAACCATGATTAGTTCCTATACGCATTGCAGTTCCGTATTCCTTGCATATTTTAACCAAGGGAATAAAACGTTTTCTGATGCGTTCCAATTCCGCATCGTATTCAGAATCGGTGTAATCAATATGCTCAAATTTCTTTTTATCTGCGTAGTTCCCCGGATTGATGCGTACTTTTTCAATCACACGAGCTGCGTGTTCAGCTGCGTTTGGAGTAAAATGAATATCTGCAACTATAGGTGTAAAATACCCTTTTGAGTTTAATTCTTTGCGAATTACTTCCAAATTTTTAGCCTCGTTTAAACTAGGCGCTGTAATTCTTACCAGCTCACAACCTGCTTCAATCATGCGTATGCTTTGTGCAACTGTTGCTTCTGTATCCATGGTGTCTGTTGTTGTCATGGATTGTAATCGAATGGGATTATTTCCACCTAATAACAAATCACCAATTTTTACTTCGCGCGTAGTAAAACGGCTATATTCTGTTAAGCTATTGCAATATCTGTTCATGTTTAAAATTGAAAACATAAAGTTAATTTATTTTGTTCGAAAACGAGAAAACGGGCAATTAAAGTGTATATTTATTTAAAATAAATTGAACAACTAAATGATGAATGAAAGGTTAAGAAATGTTGCTTGGTTTTTAATCAGTTTGTTTGCTTGTTATCTTGCAGCATTTGTAGGTTCTTTTTTTACTATCGATGCAATAAGCATTTGGTATACTACCATTCAAAAACCTTCATTTAATCCGCCAAATTGGCTATTTGGTCCGGTGTGGTCTATTTTATATACTATGATGGGAATTTGTTTTTATCTAATTAATAGCTCATATCATCCATTAAGAAAAACTGTACAAATCCTTTTTATTTCTCAATTAGTATTAAACGCATTGTGGAGCATTATTTTTTTTAATGTGCATGCCCTTGGTTTGGCTTTTGCAGAGATTATTATTTTGTGGTTCGTTATTTTATATTTAATTATTAAATCAAGGCCTATCAATAAGTGGTGCAGTATATTACTAATACCTTATTTATTATGGGTATCGTTTGCAAGTATTCTTTCTGGAAGTATTTGGTGGCTGAACAGGTAATTTTTTATAATAGTTCATTTGCTAAATTAGCCAATTCGCTTCTTTCTCCTTTTTCAAGTGTAATGTGCGCATAAATTGGTTTATCGGTAATTTTATCAATCAAGTAAGATAGTCCGTTACTTTGTGCGTCAAGGTATGGCGTGTCGATTTGATGCACATCGCCGGTAAACACAATTTTAGTGTTTTCTCCTGCTCTCGTAATAATTGTTTTTATTTCGTGTGGAGTTAGGTTTTGCGCTTCATCCACAATAAAAAATACATTACTTAAACTTCTTCCTCTAATATATGCAAGTGGGCAAACAATTAATTTTTCTTTTTCAACCATTTCATCAATTTGCTTAAACTCTTTTTCTTTTTCACCAAATTGATTTTTAATGTATTTTAAATTGTCCCAAAGTGGCTCCATGTAAGGATTTAATTTAGATTTGATATCACCCGGTAAATATCCGATATCTTTATTACTAAGTGGTACAATTGGACGGGCAAGATAAATTTGATGATAATTTCGGCGTTGCTCTAATGCACCTGCAAGTGATAGTAATGTTTTTCCGGTACCTGCTACACCTTGTATGGTTACCAACTTTATTCTTGGATTCATGATGGCATCAATGGCAAATGCCTGTTCTGCATTTTTTGGGACAATCCCAAAAGTAGCCGTTTTCTGAACTCTTTTTAAAGTTGAACTCTCCGCATCATAAGTAGCCAAAACGGATTTTTGCGCATTACGTAAAATAAAAAAATGATTTGCAGTTGGTTTAGCTTTTTTATGGGTAGCTTCTATTCCTACAGCACCATGCTCGTAAATTGTATCTATTGCATCTTCTGAAACTTTATCAATAATAGTTGAACCAGTATATAGTTCGTCAACATGTTTAATTTTACCGGTTTCATAATCTTCAGCATTTAGATTTAATGATTTTGCTTTTAATCGAAGATTAATATCTTTTGTAACTAATACTACTTTTCGGGATGGATATTGTTCAGCAACAAACAAAGCACAATTTAAAATTTTATGATCGGCTTTTCGCTCACCAAAAACTTTTTCAGAATCAACCTTGCTGTTGTAATTCATTTCAATTTTAAAAAGACCATGATTTTTGCCGTTTATGGATGTCCACTCTTGTAATGAATTTTTTCCCGATAATTTATCTAGATACCTCGAAAATTCTCTAGCTGCAAAATTTTTAGTGTCGTTTCCTTTTTTAAAGTTATCTAACTCTTCTAAAACAGTAATTGGTATTACCACATCGTGTTCTTGAAAGTTCTTTATAGCGGTATGATCATAAATAATTACTGATGTATCTAGAACAAAAATCTTTTTTTGATTTTCTTTTACTGTTGAAGGTTGTTTCTTTGCCATAAGCTTTTTTTTACTAATCTAAACTAAACATAAAATAACGTAACTTTAAACTTTTGTTTCATTTGAAATTAACAAAATCATGTTTATGAAATTTAACGATTACCAAATTGTAAAAATCATAATTAAGTGTTGCACACCTATTATACAATCAAAAACGCTTATTTTTATACTTTTTTATTACATCTGTAATTAAAGCAATAAATTAACTCATATAACGTTCTAAATTTTTAATGAATTTTAATTTTAAATATTGCCTACTATTAATTTTACTATTCTCAGTTGGATTTGGTTTTACTCAAAATGATTTAAAAATTTATCAATGGAGAGAGCATCTAGCTTATAACAAATCAAATTCAGTTTGTTTGTATAATAATAAAGTGTATTGCGCAGCAACGTTGCCTGATGTTGGGAATAATGATCCATTTTATAAAGCTACGCATCAGGGATTATTTTATTGTGATTTAACAACT
>CAZTCG010000260.1:0-3183 GCA_964612005.1 uncultured Flavobacteriaceae bacterium
AAATTTTACTTGTCAATTTTATATTTATAAATTTTGTTTTAAATTAATCTAAATTTTAAAAATATGTTTTGGAAATCAAAAAAAGATGCAAATACAAACGCTAATAAAGTTTGGAAAGAAGGAGTAAATTATCATGCCTTTTATACTCCTAAAACATATCATCACATCTATTTAAAAGAAGGGGATGAAATAAATCGTATTTATTTTATTTCTGGTCAAAAATGGAATTTAGATAAAAACTACAATCCAAATGAAAGTTTAGAAGAAGCTATAAAAAAAGATATGGACGGAAAAAGTAGGCAACTACTATCAAATAATATAAATGAGATTGTTTTACTTGTTAAAAAAGGAAATGAATGTATTGTAAGACAAAGTGAAGTTACTAATGATGATTGCTTTGAAATAACATATCAATCATTAACTGAAATTTTTACAAAAATACATCAATCATCACAATCGTTTAAAAAAGAAGATATTCAAAAACTATCAAATATGGTTGGATTTAATGTTTATGAGGCGTTCTTTTGGGATGTTGATGGGACAAAAGAAATTAAATAATCTTTTGTAACAAAAATGAGCACTCCTGCGAAGTGAGTTTGTTATAAATCCAACACTTCAATCTCCATTCTTAAAGGCGACTTAGGAGGAATTTTATTGTTGTCGCCAACAACACCATGCGCAAGATGAGAAGGTAAAATAAATAATGCAATTTCTCCTTTTCGCATTAATTTTAACCCTTCGTGTAATCCGGTTTCTATATTATCATAATCAACCTTCACAGATTTTTTACCGTCTTTATCACTCGAGTAACAAAGGGTTCCGTCTAATAAATAAATTTTAAATTTTAATTGCACAACATCCATGGTTTGGATACTGTTGCCGTTTTTATTTTCTTTTAGAATAGCATATCTTAAACCTGTACCGCTTGTGTTTAACTTTAATTGATGTTGCTTTACATAAGAATTGATGATATCGTTTTCCATAGTAATTACCGGCTTCTGAACATTTTCTAATTGTTTACGAAGCAAGCGTTCATCAATGTTTACTTTTTCTTCCTGATCCTTTTCAGTTGAACAAGAAGAAAAAATATAACCACTAAAAATTATAAGTAAATAAAAATGACGATTAATCATTTTAGAATTATTTTCCTTCTTTTTCTTTGGCAGGTTTACTAACAACTGCAGCAGCTAAATCACGATCAACGAAATACAATGCAGCTTTTTCGCCACCCATCATTTTTAATTTATCTACATTGGTTCTTGCTAGCGCTTCTTCTTCAATTTGCTCACTTACATACCATTGTAAAAAGTTATGAGTAGAATAATCTTTTTCTTTCAAACACAAATCAACCAATTCATTAATGGATTGAGAAACTTTTTCTTCATGTTTTAAAATGCTTTCAAAAACCTCACTAACATTTTTATATTTGGTAGAAGGCGCTTTTAGTTGAGGAACGATTCCGTGCCCTCCACGTTCATTAACAAATTTCACCAATTTTACCATGTGCATTCTTTCTTCATCCGAATGACCGTATAAAAAATTAGCTACACCTGTCAATCCTTGCACCTCTGCCCACGAAGCCATTGCTAAGTAAGCATTTGAACTTGCCGCCTCTAATTCAATTTGAATATTTAAAGCAGCTTCTATTTTTTTCGATAACATAATTTTCTGTTTTTATTGATGTTGAAAGTAGTTAAAAAACATTTAAAATAAATGAGATTGTAAATTTTTTTAGAAAAATTAGATATAAGATTGAACGATTTTTAGTGTTGAATTAAGTTTGCAAAAAATGTATTTTATCTCATTGTACTACTTATCTTTGCAAAAAATTTTCTAACTGAAAAACCATTACGATATCATTGTTGTTGGTGCCGGTCATGCCGGTTGTGAAGCTGCCGCTGCTGCTGCCAATATGGGCTCAAAAGTGTTGCTCATCACCATGAACATGCAAACCATTGCGCAAATGAGCTGTAATCCTGCCATGGGCGGAATTGCAAAAGGGCATATCGTAAGAGAGATTGATGCGTTAGGCGGTTATTCAGGTATTGTTTCCGATCGTTCTGCCATTCAGTTTAGGATGCTGAACCGAAGCAAGGGTCCTGCTATGTGGAGTCCTCGCACACAAAACGACAGAATGTTGTTTGCTGCTGAATGGAGAAAAATGCTGGAACAAACTCCAAATGTAGATTTTTGGCAGGACATGGTTAGGGAATTGATTATTTCAAAAGACGGTAAACGTGTAGAAGGAGTTATCAGCGGAATGGGAATAACTTTTCATGCAAAAGCGGTTGTGCTCACAAACGGAACATTTTTAAATGGTGTTATCCATGTTGGAGAAAAACAATTTGGAGGAGGAAGAACGGGAGAAAGCGCTGCTTACGGGCTAACCGAACAATTGGTAAAACATGGTTTTGAAAGTGGACGAATGAAAACCGGAACACCTCCACGTATTGATGGACGTTCATTGGATTATTCCAAAATGGAAGTCCAGGGGGGAGATGAAGTAAGCGATAAGTTTTCTTATTTAGAAGATACTTCTCCTTTCATTCAAAAAGATAAATCCAAAGAGAGGAAGCAAATACCTTGTCATGTAGCTTATACCAATCAGGAAGTTCATGATATATTAAAAACGGGATTTGAAAAATCTCCCATGTTTGCCGGACGAATTCAGGGTTTAGGCCCAAGGTATTGCCCAAGTATTGAAGATAAGATTACCCGTTTTTCTGAGCGAGAGCGCCATCAGCTGTATGTTGAACCAGAAGGTTGGGAAACGGTTGAAATTTATTTGAATGGATTCTCTACCTCACTACCAGAAGATGTTCAGCAAAAAGCTTTGGAATTAATTCCCGGTTTCGAAAATGTAAAGATGTTCCGTCCTGGTTATGCTATTGAGTATGACTACTTCCCTCCTACCCAATTAAAGTTAACCCTAGAGACGCAACTCCTTGATAATCTGTATTTTGCAGGTCAAATTAACGGAACAACAGGTTACGAAGAAGCTGCTTGTCAAGGATTAATGGCAGGTATAAATGCGCATTTAAAAGTAAAGGAACAAGATGCTTTCGTTTTGAATCGTTATGATGCTTATATTGGAGTTTTGATTGACGATTTGGTAAATAAAGGAACTGATGAACCGTATCGTATGTTTACTTCCAGAGCAGAGTATCGTTTGTTGCTTCGACA
>CAZTCG010000261.1:0-3159 GCA_964612005.1 uncultured Flavobacteriaceae bacterium
CAATTCCGGTAAAAAAAACAAAAAAGAATAAATTCTTTGCTGTAAATAAAAAAGATAATTCTGTAAAAATGGAAGGCTATGTTTTTCAAACTTTAGATACTTCAAAACCTGCTCCCTATTTAAAAATAAAACTAATTGATAGTACCGGAAAAACTATTGCTGAAACTAGGACACAGCAAGATGGCCGTTTTATTTTTAAAACACTACAACTTTCTAAAAGTTATACTATTGACATCGATGAAAATGACCCGGACTTTCCAAAAAGTAAACGATTTTACTTGGCAAATCAAAATAAAAAAATGCTGAGAGTAAGTAAAACAGATGGTACCAATAAATTTATTTTTAAAAATTTAACTACAGATAATCCATCAATTTTAGAGGAAATTTATGAAGAAGACGAACAACAAATTGCCGGCAATTTATATTTCGGGAAAAACCAATCACCACTTGCTAATGTAAAAATTGTAGCTAAAGATGAAAACGGAAATATAATTGAAGAAACAACTACAGATTACAATGGAAATTTTAAGTTCACTAAAATTCCTAAAAACACCAACGTAATTATTGAACCTGTTGCCAATCAAAAAAATATTCAGCCCGAAACAGAAATTGTTTTGAAAAATTTAGAAGGTAAGCAACTTAAAATTTTTAAAGCAGATAGCAAGGGCGATTTTGCATTCAACTTCCTTCAAAACGATAATATTTCTGTAAATGATTTACTTGCTAATGATTCAAACCCATTATTGGAGTTTAAAGCTACATTTACTAATGATAAAAATGAAAACCTCATTAATACAGTTGTTTATTTAAAAGATGAGAACGGGAATATTATTGCTACCGGAAAAACAGACGGGCAAGGAAAAATAGTTTTCAGAAACTTACCTCCTGACAAAAAATACTTATTGAGTTTTGACGAGAAAGATGATGGATTAAATCGTTATACTAAAATCATTATCAAATCCGATAATGGTGCTGTTGTTAAAGAAGTATATAAAAACGAAAAAGGTTTTCAATATGAAGTTCTGAATAATGATAAAGCTTTACTATCTGAAATTAAAATGGAAGATGGAAGCATTCCATTATCTTTTACTGTAAGTGTATTGGATGAAAACTTAAAATTAATTCCGAACCTGCTTGTTATTGTTAAAGAAAAAAACGGAACAGAATTGTACAGAACTACAACTGACAAAAATGGTCGTTTAAAATTAAATTATTTAAAGAAAGATAAAAATTATGACCTTGAATTCGATGTTAACGATACTCGAATTGCCTCCATTAAAAAAATCATCATTAAATCTGAAAACAATAAACTTACCAAGGAAATTGTTCGCAAAGCAAATGGTTTTCACTTCAATGTACTTACTGCTGATAAAATCAATTTAAATGATTTAAGTGCAAAAGAGGACGATTTGAGTAAGCTAAGTTCAAAATCTTCAAATACTACTCTTTCTCCTGATGAAGCTATAAAAAAATCTACTAGTTCAACTTTAGAATCTGATGAACACATTAACTTGAAAGCCTATATTTATGATGAAAACAATAATATTTTAGATCACTTAACTGTAATCATAAAAAATAAAAATGGCGCGGTATTAAAAGTTGACACTACAAATATGTACGGAGCTTTCTCAATGAAAGATTTACCACCTCATGAAGATTTTGAAGTAGAATTTGACGAAAAAGACAAGCGATTAACTAAGGCTAATAAAATTAGTATCAAATCTGCAACTGATAATACACTCAAACAAATTGAACATAAACCAAGTGGCTATAAATTAAATTTATTAAACTCGGATACAGTACTTCTAAAAAAAACTCACGCAG
Source organism: uncultured Flavobacteriaceae bacterium (assembly GCA_964612005.1). Lineage (GTDB taxonomy): Bacteria > Bacteroidota > Bacteroidia > B-17B0 > Aurantibacillaceae > JADJDM01. The sequence goes on from CAZTCG010000261.1 coordinate 1,825, forward strand.
TAGAAGATCCTCAAATTCAGCTTGACTTTAAAGTAACTGTAACAGATGATAAAAATAAAGTACTTCCTAATTTTACAATTACTTTAAAAGATGAAAATAATCATGTGATAAAAAAACAAACAACTGATAAAGATGGGAAAATTGTTTTTGATCATTTATTGGGAAGTGAAAATCATAAACTTGAGTTTGATGAAAAAGATTCTAGAGTAAAAAATACCAGCAAAATAGTTATTAAATCAGATGATGGCAAAATGTCTAGAGAGGTAAAACGCGCTGAAAAAGGTTTTGAATACAGTTTAAATAAAATTGAAACAGAATTATTGGATGAATACAAAATTTCTGAACTAGAAAAAATAAATGCTGAACGATTGAGAAATAAAAAAGGCAAAATGATAAAAGTAAAAGAGGAATTAAGCTTTAAAACGGGCGATGCTCTTTTAACACAGGAACAAAAAGATTTTATACTAAAAATTAATACTGTACTGAAACAAAACCCAGATTTAAATATAGAAGTAAGTGGTTATGCGGACTCTCGTTCAAGTGAAAAAAGCAATCTATTACTTAGTGAAAAAAGAGCAAAGGTAGTTACAGATTTTATTGTCGAGCAAGGTATTCCTGTAAATAGAATTAAAAATGTTGGTTATGGTGAATCCCGACTTAAAACAAAATGCCCTGACTTCTCCGAATGCAGCGAAAAACAACATGCAGAAAACAGAAGGGTTGAATTTAGGCTTTTCGTGAATTAATCAAAAGCCAATTATTAAATCTAAATAAAATTCAGCTGAATTATTTTACTTAAATTAGCAATCCTTTATAAATTCATATATCGTTATACATGAACTACAGTAACAACATTTTAGAAACCATTGGGAATACACCTTTGGTAAAAATAAATTCAATTACCAAAGATATTCCTGCACTTGTTTTGGCAAAGGTTGAGACAACCAATCCGGGTAATTCGATTAAAGATCGCATGGCCTTAAAAATGATTGAAGATGCTGAAAAAGATGGGCGTTTAAAACCTGGAGGAACAATAATTGAAGGGACATCTGGCAACACAGGTATGGGATTGGCTATTGCCTCAGTAATTAAAGGATACAAATGTATTTTTACAACTACTGATAAACAAAGTAAAGAAAAAGTGGATGCACTTCGCGCATTTGGCGCAGAAGTAGTAGTATGCCCTACCGATGTTGACCCGGAAGATCCTCGTTCCTATTATTCAGTTTCATCGCGTTTGGTTAATGAAATTCCAAACTCATGGAAACCTAATCAATACGATAACCCAAGTAATGCAGTGGCCCATTACGAACAAGCCGGACCTGAAATTTGGGA
>CAZTCG010000262.1:0-1185 GCA_964612005.1 uncultured Flavobacteriaceae bacterium
AAGGCGGTTATGTTGTTGAAGCCATTTTGAAAAAGTTTGAAAAATTCAAGAAAAATTCGGGGCAATTAGTTGAATTGATTAAAGATAATAACGCAAGTTTCAATCTTCAGTTGCAAACTAAGGACAACAGAGTTTTAAATACAAAAGACTTGTTTTTTGAACCAACCTTGACCAAAGTAGGGGAAAACCAAATTCTTTCAATGAAGTTGAAAGCCGGTGTAAATGAATATTTGGAATACAAATATGTTTTGGCGCCAAACAAATATTTAGTTGATTTTGATATACAAACTCGAGGACTAAATACCATTTTAGCTACATCAAAGGCAATAGATTTACAATGGGATTTAAAATCGTATCGCAACGAAAGAAGTATTTCTTATGAAAACCGTTACGCTGAAATTTATTTCGAGTATGAAGATGAAAAAATCGATTACGTTGCACAAGGAAATGATAAAGAAGAAAACCCTGAAAAGGCAACTTTTATTGCCTACAAGCAACATTTTTTTACAAGCATACTATTAACTAAAACACCATTCCAAAATGCAAAATTGTATTCGAATGACTTAGTGAAAGATGAAAAGAAAGATACCATTTTCACCAAACAGTATAAAGCAACAATGCCATTAGCGTACACTAATGGTGAGTTAGACTATAAAATGAATTGGTATTATGGACCGACGGATTATAATACCCTAAAAAATTACGATAGAAATCTTGAAAAAATTGTTCCATTAGGTTGGGGAGTTTTTGGTTGGATAAACAAATTTATTTTCATCCCGTTATTTGGATTTTTAAGTTCGTTTATGGGATTGGGAATTGCAATCATTATTTTCACAATTCTGATTAAAATTGCAATGTCACCGGTTACGTTTAAATCATTCTTATCGCAAGCGAAGATGAAAGTATTGCGTCCTGAGATTTCGGAAATTGGAGAAAAATTTAAAAAAGATCCAATGAAAAAACAACAGGAAACCATGAAACTTTACAATAAGGCAGGAGTAAATCCAATGGCTGGTTGTATTCCTGCATTGATACAAATTCCATTTATGTATGCCTCGTTTCAGTTTTTCCCATCGGCATTTGAATTAAGACAAAAGGGCTTTCTTTGGGCAGACGATTTATCTTCGTTTGACGAAATATTCAAATTACCTATCCATATTCCTCTTTACGGAGACGTCGTGGGCG
>CAZTCG010000262.1:1195-3156 GCA_964612005.1 uncultured Flavobacteriaceae bacterium
TAGCGATTTTCTTTTACATGAAAATGACTTCAGGCGATCAAGCAATGGCACAGCCACAACAAGACGGAATGCCTGATAAGGCTAAAATCATGAAAGTAATGATTTATGTTTCACCGGTAATGATGTTAATTTTCTTCAACAGTTATGGATCCGGATTGAGTTTGTATAACTTTATTTCCAATTTAATTACCATAGGAATTATGTTGGTTATCAAAAAATATTTCATCGATAGCGAAAAGATTCATGCACAAATTCAGGAAAACAAATCCAAGCCAAAAACGGAAAGTAAGTTCCAAAAGAAAATGAGAGAAATGATGGAACAAGCTGAAGCTCAAAAGCAATTGCAAAACAAAAAGAAATAATATTTTTATATTACATTTAAAAACTCTGTTTAATAAATTTTTTAAACAGAGTTTTTAATTTTTGAATAATCATGAAAGTACTAGTAATTGGTCTCGGTAATATTGGTAAAATATTTACTTATAGTATTATCAGTTCCCGATTATTATACCCATTACTATTTTTTTTGGAATGAAATACAGTTGTTCTATTATCGAAAGCGTTTTGCTGGAAACTAATTTTTAACTTCGATTTCTCTGAGAATAAATTATTTTTAGGATTTAACGAGTCAGAAACAGAGCTTTTAGTTAACCAAACTTTTATGAGTTCAGTTGCAATACAGAACAGTTTATTCCTTAACTAATTAAGAATTGATTACCAAAGTAACCTCTAAATGTGCAAACAGAAAGCGTTTTTACAGGTTTTTGAAAAAGCTATGTTAGAAAGAACTATTATTGAAGTTATAAAAGCGGCTAATGATAGAGCATTTTAGTTGAGTTAAAAAAAAGCTTCTCAAAATGAGAAGCTTTTATTATATTTTTTATAAACTATGAACTTGGTAGTAAAACGGAATCAATTACATGAATAACACCATTTGAGCATTTTACATCTCTGGCAAATACTCTTGCTGAATTAATATAAATACTTGTTTGTTCATAATCTAATAAATCTGGATCAAAATCAGGGAAGTAAGTATTTTGAGATAGCGTAACGGTAATGTTTTGACCTGTTAACAATGTTTCTGCTACTTGACCATCGGTTAAATCTTTTGATGAAACTCTAGCGCCTAAAACATGATATTTTAATACCGCTTCTAATAATCCTGGATTTGCAGTATTCAATTCTGTAATAGTTAATCCTCCTAAAACTGCATCAATAGCATCATTAGTTGGTGCAAAAACTGTATAATTTCCAGCACCTTCAAAAGTAGCTGTTAATCCTGTAACTTCAAGAGCTTCTTTTAATGAACTAAATTCCGGAGTTACTTCAATAATTTTTGCAATTGATGATGTTTGAAAATCTTTTGGTTCATCTTTACTACATGAAAATGCAGAAAAAACTAATGCTACTAAAGCAATACCTTTAATTAAATTTCTCATTTGGTTTAAGTTTTAAATTTTTTCAAATATAAAAAGAATAATTTAAATTCCCAATAATATCTTAAAAACAAATATCCGTCTTAAAAATTATAGTTAAATTTAATATTTTATTTTGTTTATCAATTTATAATTTTTTTTATCTGTAAATACTATTTAATAATGTTTTTCGTTTATTACTTAAGTTTATTTTTGCAATAACGTTTGATACAATATAATTAGTATGAAATATATAATAACATGTTTACTGCTTTCTGTTTCTGTTTTTTCACAACAACTTAATATGTTTGATGAAAATGGTAAAAAGCACGGACTTTGGAGAGGATTTTATGAAGAATCAAAGCGACCTCGTTATGAAGGTACTTTTGAACATGGAAGAGAAGTTGGCATGTTTAATTTTTTTGATGATACCAAAGCCGGAACAGTAATCGCTACAAGAGCATTTAATTCTAAAGACAATTCGTGCTACACTATTTTTTACAATCAAAATAAAAATAAAGTAAGTGAAGGAAAAGTAGTTAATAA
>CAZTCG010000263.1:0-3141 GCA_964612005.1 uncultured Flavobacteriaceae bacterium
AAAGCTGCCTCCAATCCAAAGCAATTGTTTACCGTATTTTTGTGAGATATCTAAAATATTACTGTGTTCTTCATTGTAAACAGCCGCATAGATGTTTAGCCATCCCATAAAAACAAGAAGGATATAAATCAAAACTGTAATTCGATCTACATTGTAAAAAAGTTTATTTTCGTCCTTCCTCATTAATGCTTAGGTTTCTCCTCTGTTTTTGGTTTTCCGGTTATTAAGTCTGCCTCCATCATTCGTTTTTCCATATCTGTTCTTTCTATTTTTCGTTTAATGTATTTTTCAATCATCAAACTTGATATAGGTGCTGCCCATGTACCTCCAAATCCTGAATTTTCAACTACACATGCAATAGCAATTTTTGGATTATCTCTTGGAGCAAAGGCTGCAAATACAGCATGATCTTTCCCATGTGGATTTTGTGCGGTTCCTGTTTTTCCACAAATTACGATGTCTTTAATTTTTGAAGCGGCTGCAGTTCCTGCATCAACAACCTTTTGCATACCATCAATTACGTTATCGTAATAAATCGGATTTTGAACAGAGGTGTAATGTTTTTCACTGAATTTTTTATCTATTGGTTTTCCATCAACTGTTCCTCTTACCACATGAGGTATATAATAGAATCCTTTATTAGCAATGGCACACATAACATTAGCCATTTGAATAGGCACAATGGTAAGCTCTGCCTGCCCTATTCCAAGTGAAACAATGGTGTTTGATCTCCAGCCTCTTTCTCCAAAAACCTTATTGTAATATTTTATACTTGGTACATTCCCTGGTTTTTCATAAGGTATATCATAACCTAATTTTTGTCCAACACCAAAACTCATTACTGCATCTCTCCAATGCTGATACCCATCTTTAAAAACAGGATATGCCTTTTGATCAACTATACTTCTAAATACATAACTGTAATACGAATTACAGGAAAACTGAATAGAAGCTGCTAAATCTCCGGGCGGATGAGGATGACAAGCCGGCTTTCCTCCCATCACCGGATAACCTCTTGCGCAAGGATAAACAGTAGTTTTATCTAGTACGCCATCATTTTGCCCTATTAAAGCATCAATTAATTTAAAGATAGAACCTGGAGGATACATGGCTTGTGTGGCACGGTTAAAGAGCGGATTACATAATGTGTCTCTGTAGAGTTGTGAAAATGCTTTGCTTCTATCATGACCAACAAGCAAATTAGGGTCATAAGTTGGAGAAGAAACCAATGCGAGAATTTCGCCGGTGGATGGTTCAATAGCAACGATACTGCCTTTTTTTCCCGCCATTAATTTTTCACCTAATTCCTGCAAATCGGCATCAATGGTGCAATAAATTCCGGTTCCAGCAATACCTGCAGTATCATACATCCCATTCATGTAGCGTTCTTTTTCCTGATTGTGAACATCAACCAACACAATACGAACGCCTTTTTTTCCTCTTAATAATTCCTCATAAGAACGTTCTATGCCACTAACACCAATGTAATCACCTTCTTTGTAATACGAATCTTTTGCTGCTTTTTCTTTACTCACCTCACCTATGTAACCTAAAAGATGAGGAGCTAACTTTTTAGGATAGGATCGTATACTTCTTTTTTGAAAAAAGAACCCATGAAACCGATACATTTTTTCCTGCAGCTTTGCATAAGTTTCTGATGTGAGTGCTTTTTCAAAAATGGAAGACTTTCTTCTTCCGTTTACATTTTTAGCTTTTTGAATACGTTTTAAAAATGTAGGCTTATCAATATTTAAAATTTTACATAATGCTAGCGTGTCGCAGTTTTTAACATCAATAGGAATAACCATTAAATCATAAGAAGGCTCATTTACTACTAATTTTTTTCCATTACGATCAAACACATATCCTCTTGGAGGATAATCAGTAAGATAGCGAAATGCATTTTGGTTAGCAGCATTTTTATAGGAATCGTCAATGTTTTGAAGGTAAAACAATCGAGAAATATAAATGATGGCGACTAACACAAAAAAGCCCCCAATAAAATACTGTCGGCTAGAGAGCTGTGAGTTCATGAGTTAATGCCATCCTTTCTGTAAAATAAAAATTGAAAAACATAGACAAACAGCAATGTGATTGCAGTACTGCTGATGATTTTGATTAAAGTTAAGCCGGTATTATTAAGCCCGAATTCTTCCAAAAAAAAGAAAAACAAATGATGAATAAAAATCATTGGAATGGAATAATAAAAGAACCAACCAGTACCCATACTTTGAACTGTAGGTTTCATAGTTACTTCATATCCTTCTCGTGGCGACAAAAAACGGAGCATATACTTTCTGGAAAAACCAAGAATTAAACATGCTGCTGCATGAATTCCCTGAGAGTCGTAAAAAAAATCAATTCCTAATCCGGTAATAAAAGCCAAGACTAAAACTAAAATTGGCGGGGTATTCATTGGTAACATTAACAAAAAAATTAAATAAGGCATTGGAACAAGATATGCCCCTAATGAAACATTTTTAATAATGAATACTTGCAAAAACACAAGGATAAAAAAACGGATGGTATTTCTGATTATTTCATTTATCATTTTATTTTATCCTCCGTTTTTACCACGTTTTCCAATGAGTCTTTTTCTTGCTTGTAATTATCCTTAATGATATAAACATGATTTAATTTTTTAAAATCTGTTTTAAGCTTTACTTTAATTGTATAGAAAGCATCGCCTTGTTTTCGTTCAAATTTTTCAATTGTACCCACGTTAATACCTTCCGGAAAATAATCTGAGAGCGAACTGGTACAAACTGTATCTCCAATAGTAAGTTTAACGTAGGTAGCAATATCTGTAAGATAAGCATAGCGGTAATCACTTCCATCCCATGATAATGGACCATATGATCCGTCTTTTTTAATTTTACAAATTACTTTTTGCTCTTTATGCAATACTGAAGTTGCAGTACAAAAATTTCTGGATACATCTTTTACTACACCAACAATTCCATCGCTATTGATGATTGCCTGATCTTTCTCAACGCCTTCATTGTATCCAATATTTAAAGTGAGATAATTCTTACTTAAATTAGTAGTGCTATTAATCACCTTTGCCACTTTAAACGCATATTTTTTTCTGTATAGAGTATCGTTTTTTAAAAATTCAGGCTCACGCTTATCAATAATATC
>CAZTCG010000264.1:0-3074 GCA_964612005.1 uncultured Flavobacteriaceae bacterium
TGTATAGCATTCACTGATCCGGGCGTATCGTATCCTGTAAGGCCTAAAGTAAATAATCTTATTAATTCTATTCTCGAACCTTCAAACACATCCCTGTCATATAATTTTATTGGTGTGTACTCTTTAAATTTATTTTTTAAGTATGTAACCTGTTGAGTGATTTCTTCTTTTGTGGATTCGTTTGAAAAAATCAAATCATCTAATTGTTGTAATCCTCTTGCTGCTATGATGTTGCTGCCAAAACTATTCTCCTCTATTTTAGGAAGTGGAGCAGCATTGATTTCTTCTTTAATAAATACTGGATCTTTTTGAATGGCGAGATATTCCCATTGCTTATAATATTTTCTAAGTTTGAGATAACTTTTTTTAATTTCATCTATCTGTTTGTTATCTGTTATGACTAATTCTAATTCGTTTATGCTTTCTTTCAACAAGGTATAACGTTGAAGATAATTTTCAGTAACTAATTCAATGCTGTTTTTTTCTTTTTTATGTATTGATAATAAAAATAATGTTAAACATATACCCAGTAAAACTAAAATTGTTTTTTTCATTTAATGTGTAGTATAATTAAATCTTTATACGAGATATATCAAAATAATATTGATATGATTAAGGAAATGAAATCAAAATTTGATTAGTTATTAAAAAACTAAAGCTAATAATATAAAAGAGGTTGTCTTTTAAAAGACAACCTCTTTTTGTTATTGTTTATTAATTATTCAACGATAAATTTAATTGTTTTACCATCTGTGTTTTGGATAAAATAAATGCCAGGTGTAAGCTCTGATACATCAACAGACTTTACATCACGTGCTACACGAATTCTTTTTCCTGTAACATCGTAAATAGCGATATCTTGCGATTTACTTAAATTTAATTCGCGTGAAGTTGGATTTGGGTATATTCCAAAATCATTATCTGATTTTTTATTTGTCAATAATCCAACAGATGCACTATTAAATCCGCTAATTGCATATGTTAATGAATTGTTAAAAGGAGCTGTGTTTGTAGAACTTGGGTGTTGTGAATTTAACAACATAGTATTGTTGTCAATCATTATTGCACCTGTAATTTCTGCCCCAGGAGAGCAAGCGGTTAATCGAATTAAATCATTAAATGTTGGATTTGCAATTGACATATCTAACAAATAAGTTTCACAAGTTGTTTTAGTAAAACCACCCGGCATACGATTCCATGTTAAGCCATTTAAATCTTCTTGAATAATCATGTATGTTTTAGCGCCCACTGTCATAAAATCAATACCATCTGGGTTTGATAAATGAATAGCAGGATATGCTGCAGTTGTTTGTGATGCAGATGCTGTTGCTAAAGGACCTCCTTCAATATATGAACGAACAGTATTTGTAGCAGGATTGAATTCAATTACACGACCATAGTAATCTGCGAATTTTCCTAAACGTACTGAATCTGCTGCTTGTGCATCTGTACCAGGGAATGCTGTACCATTTTTAATTTGGTAACGAGTTTTGTATCCATCAACTAAAGATGGTGAAATAACGCCATTTAATGCAAAACCCGAATTGTAGTTAAATGCATCACGTCCTGTTTCACATATGTAAATTTTACCATTACTTTGTTGACCCCACTCTAAACGATTAAACATAGTAGCTCCTCTTCTTATTGCAACTTTATTTAATTCTACCAAAGTATCTAAATTGTTTTCAATAGGTATCCAATAGTTAGGAGAATTATGTTTGTAAACATATAATTGACCGTTATTAAAATCACCGGGAGTAGTAGCTACAAATTTTGCAAAAATTCCTGGTGAACCATCTTCAAATAAATAAACTGTTTTATTGTCAGACATCACAACTCCACCTTCCCAACCGGCACGTCCCCAATTGTATTGTTTACGAACTGCTTTTGCTGTTTTTGGATTTACCTCGACCATCCAATTAAAGTTTTGGTATTTTTTTAAAGATCTACCATTAAATCCAGGGAATCCGGCAGGAGTTGTTGTTCCAATTATAAAATTACTTGTATCTCTTATTCCGTTACCATCATTATTCATACCTGCATACATCCCGGCATTGCTTGTTTGCATCCATTCTTCAGCTGTCCACATTCTGCCTTCAGGTGTAGTGATTCCACCACAATTCATACCGGTTTCACCAACTGTGTTGGCAAAATCTACGTTAAAAAATTTACCAGTTCTACCATCTGTTAATGTTTGATTTACAACCATTAAGCTATCATTAGCGTTATTACGACGTAATTTGAACATTGTCATACCTCCGCCATCACCAATTTTATCATCTCTCATTATCATTTCATGATTTACAACTGCCCAACCAATATCACCGCTACCAGTGTTATCAGGAACAAATCCGATGTAGTCATGCCATTGTTTAGCTACAGTATTACCTGCTGCTGAACCATATGTTGCAGTTGTTTGAACGATGTCTTGTCCACCAACAAAAATTGTTTGATACTTTAAAGGTGATTTTGGCATCCATACTGTTTTAACTGACCATGCAGTATCAATGTTAACAGGAAAAGGAAGTTGAGCTTTTGCAACTGTTAACGTGGCTGCACAAGCTAGTGTTGCGTAAAATTTTGTTTTCATTTATTTGGTTTTTAAATTTTACACAAATAAACTTCTTTCATATTTCTGCAATTGAATCACTACTTTATCTTACAATTAAATTTTAGAAATTGTTTTGTAGTTGGATTTACAAATTGGCTTGTACTTTTAACGTTGTATTTAACTTAATTTTATTATTAATTTATTTTGATGGTTTTGTTTAACTTTAACGAATGTGTTAACCTCATAAATATATCTTTAAGTAAGTTTTATTAAATAATAATAAGATTAAGTTAGGATAGGTTTGGTAGTTTTAAACTACTCCAATGCCTAATAATATTGCAATTACAATTAGAAAGACTGAAGTAATAGCTTGTATGAAATTCATTTTAATTTTTTTCAACAAACGATTACTAATTATGTTTCCTAGTAAAGCACCTGAAAGAGCAAAGATGAATAAACGTAAGGTATATAGAACTCTTATGGATTGGGAGGTTTATCCTGAATCAATTTATCAAATGATAAA
>CAZTCG010000265.1:0-3072 GCA_964612005.1 uncultured Flavobacteriaceae bacterium
TTAAAATCTCAAGTAATTTTTATTCATAACAATTTTCATATGTAGATTTTTATTGTTTTTTATTTGCCATATGGTATACGCCATGTATCTTCATTTGTTTTTGTGCACGAAGCACATGGCTATTTCATATATAAATAAAGTTAATTAATTCTTCAATCATCTGCCAACACAGCAAACCAAGAAATTATTTTACGTCTTAATTTACTATTATAAGTTTGTATTTGCCAGTCGGCATAGTTTTCGGTAGCGTTAATGCATTTGCAAAATTGCCTGATTCGGTATTTTTTTTCTTCATCAAGCAAATGAAAAAGCTCAAAAGCCTCTTCTAAATTACTTGAGTTTTCTCTTATTCTTAAAAAGTGGTCATCGTTAGATTCTTCTAAGACCTGTTGAGGTTTTACTCCGTTTCTGATACATTTTAAATAACGATCTCTAACCACAAATGCTTCCATGGAAGAACTTAAAAAGCGCTGCTTAATTTCTTCAGGCATTTCATAGTCGTTTTCCATCTCAAAATCCCACTCATCTTTGTATCGATTTTCAAGATAAAGTTGTGGAGCAATGAAAACATGTTTCCAATCAACCGGTAATTGCCATAAGCCAAACCTTCTTGCATTATTGCCTAAATCAACAATTTTAAATGCTTTTTTGTTTGGTAAAATACGCGATCCGCGGCCAATCATTTGATGGTAAAGCGTTAACGATTTAGTTGCTCTGTTCAGCATAATCGTTTCCACGGCCGGTTCATCAAAACCCGTAGTTAAAATACTTACTGATGTTAGAATTCCATTTGGAGTTTTTCTAAACCATTCCAAAACATCTGCGCGTTCTTTATCAGTAAATGTGCTATCTAAATGGCGAACCGGATAGTTTTTCTTCTTAAACATTTCGCATACAGCTCTGCTAGATAAAATACCACTATTAAAAATTAATGTTTTAGTGCCTAATCCAACTTCTTCATAAGCATCAATCAATTTACTCTGCATCATTGCTGAACTGTACAAAAGTTCAGATGAACCTACAGTAAATTCGCCTGTAGAGCCAATTTTAAGTGTACTTAAGTTAACATCATAACTAAACGTGGTTGCCTCGCACAAATAACCACTCGAAATTAAATTGGCAATACTTTCACCTATAATAATGTCACTGTATGTATCTCTTAATGGTAGTTTTTTATTGCTGCTTAAAGGAGTTGCGGTAACCCCTAGGATGTTAATGTCTTCAAAATGATGGAAAATTTTCCGGAACGAATTATAATGCGCCTCATCAACAATTACCAAACCGATGCCGCTTAAAAAATCATTACTTTCTTGCAACCGATTATTTAAAGTTTCAACCAATGCGGTGTAGCTTTCATATTGATCTTCCTTTGGTAAACTTTTAACAGCACTATTGATGAGTAAATTTTTTATACCTTTTTCCTCTAGCACATCTGAAGTTTGTTTTGAGAGCTCAATGCGATGTGTTAGTATAAGTACCTTTTTTTGAAACTCACGAATATATCTAAATGCGATCTCAGAAAAAATAATGGTTTTACCTCCACCGGTTGGTAACTGAAATAACAGATTAGCATTAGGTGGCAACTGAATTAATTTAGAAAAAATATCATCAACTGCTTTTTGCTGGTAAGGATATAATTTTTTAGTTTCTGTTGGTACTATGGTGTTTTCTATAACTTCAGTTAAGTGCATCTTATCAAAAAAAGTGAATTTGCAAAAATAGGTTTAAATTTTGATATGACAACCTACACTTAAGAATGTGCTCATAAATTTAAAAGTGTTAGATATATCCTATAATAGTATAAACACCGTAACCTATTATTTCATGTATCAAAAGAGTAAATTTATCCAATGCATGGGCGCTTGGTATAAATAGGTGATCAAACTCAAATTTACGAGGTCCGCTGTATCTATCTGTGCAGAAGGGACGAATATTTTTTAATCCTACTTTCTCAAATGTTCCAATGCTTCTTTTCATATGGAATGCGGAGGTAACAAAAAGCAGTTTTGATTTTAAGTTTAAACTATCTAATAATTTCTTTGTAAATAAAGCGTTTTCTCGGGTGTTTTTAGATTCGTTTTCAATTATTATCAAACTATCAGGAATACCAATTTTGAGTAAATATTTTTTTAAAATCCCCGACTCTTTTTCGTCCGGATGTAAAATACTTCCTGAACCACCGGTTAAAATGATTTTTTTGATTTGGCCATTATTTAATAATGGTAGAGTTTGCCAAAGGCGATCGGCTGAATTACTAAATTGAGGCTTATCCAATCGTGGATCATAGGAAGACATTCCTCCAAGTACAATTGCTGCATCAAATTGTTCATTGATGGATAAATCTTTGCTTGTAAATTCCCATAACCTCATGCATTCATCCAAGATAAATGAGTTGGAAAAAACATAAAATGTAATTATAGATATTACTAATAGTTTTTTTTTGGTTTTTGGATTTTTAAGAAATAAGGCAAAAAACAATAAAGTAAATATCCAAGTAAGTGGAGATATAATAAAAACGAGCAGTTTCGATAAATAAAAAAACATAAAAACAAATATACTGCTAATGTTTTTAAGATTCCGTTGTTTTTAAGTTTTTGTTAATCATAAAAAATTAAAAGAGCAGAACAAGTAAATTTAGGCTCATTAAATCAATAAAAAAAGCGCAAAATGAAAATAGGTATCGTATGTTATCCAACCTTTGGTGGCAGTGGAGTTGTTGCTACTGAGCTTGGGAAAGCGCTTGCATCAAAGGGGCATCAAATTCATTTTATTACCTATTCTCAGCCATTTCGTTTAAATCATTTTAATGAAAACTTGTTTTATCATGAAGTAAGCGTTTCAAATTATCCATTATTCGAATATCAACCCTATGAATCGGCTTTAGCAAGTAAATTGGTTGATGTGGTGAAGTATGAAAAACTAGATTTACTTCACGTACATTATGCCATTCCTCACGCATCAGCAGCATTAATGGCCAAAAACATTTTAATAAAGCAAGGCATAAATATTCCATTTATTACTACTCTGCATGGTACTGATATAACTCTTGTAGGTAAAGATCCTTGTTTCGAA
>CAZTCG010000266.1:0-1703 GCA_964612005.1 uncultured Flavobacteriaceae bacterium
AATATTTTGACATTTTCTCCATTAATATCAAATTCTTTTGACAATAATACACGTTATATAATATTTGGAATCTGCTTAACGACATGGATTTATTTAGTAAATACTTGGGACAAAAAAAATGCACATACTGCTAACACAACCTACCAGTAATGCGGGCGGACACCAAAGCATTTGCAAATTCAAGGTCCGATCCGCGAATGTTTTTTCATTTTGCAAATGTCCAAAAAGCAGCTAGCTTTGTTAAAAGCTTTTCGGTAGACGAGCACCTTGAGCCGCACTACTGGTAGCTCTAAAACGTTACGTCATAATTTTAATTTCAATACTACTAACCGAATACCACTTTTTTGGTATTGTTAGATTGATTCTAAATAAAGAATTTTGCAAAACAAATCAGTCACTTGATAGAGCAAAATTTTCATATTCACAAAAATTTATCAATAATCAATAATTGTCCATTATTGCCTTTGCATTCTTGCTCTAAAAAAGACAAATCATGTTGTAAAAAACATAAAAAGGGAAATCGCTGTAAAAAATGCCCAGGTAGAAAGTAAAAATTTTTGATTTTTAGCTCAATCCAATAATTTTACACATCTATAACTTAAATTTCATTCAGTTAACTAAACATCTAGACTACTAAATTTTTTACTAATTTTTTATAATTCAGCTATTTAATTAAATTAGCAGATTGGAGATGATTAGATTTTTTCACATATTTCTTTTTATTGTTCCACAAATCTATTTTGCTCAACAAATAGATTTGAAAAGCTTTAATTACTCAAAAGCAGATAGCATAGCGATTAATTTTCCGAAAAAAAAATACAAATCAGTAACCGAAATTGTTGCCCCACTAACCGAAAATTTAAAAACCGAACATGAGAAATTTAGGGCAATTTTTAGATGGATAACAGAAAACATTGAGTATAATAAATCTGCATCAAATACTACAGATCCAGATAAAGTTGTTAGAAGAAATAAGGCAGTTTGCCAAGGCTTCGCCAACTTGTTAAAAGATTTATGTGAAAGCGCACATATAGAGTGTAAAGTAATTGTTGGTTACACAAAAACCGATTTTAAAGACATTAATAGGAAATTGAATAAAACCGATCATGCCTGGAATATTGTTAAATTAAACGATAAAAATTACCTGGTTGATGTTACTTGGGCAACAAGTAAATACAATGTTGTAACCCATAAATTTGAAAAAGATTTTGATGCACATTATTTCCTAACACCTCCTGATAAATTTATTTTAGATCACATTCCTGAAAACAAAGCAGATCAGCTTTTGGAAAAACCACTTACAAAAAAACAATTTTCACGATTACCGCTACTTTATGCAGATTATTTTCACCTTGACATGGAAACTATTTCACCCATGAAAGGAATGCTAAAGCATAAACTGGAAGATGATTTTAAATTTAAATTTTCTTCTAAAAATAAAATAACATCAGCTCATATTTTAGTAGATGCCGATAAATACATGAGTCCAATTGAGCTACAAGGAAATGAGTTTAGTTTTAAATTTGAAAAAATCGGCAAACAGGTTCTCACCATTTATTTAGATGGCAAAGCAGTTGCCGAATATATTGTAATTGTAAAATAAGCTATATTTGTAATAGAGGTCGTTCTATCGCCTTTTAGCAATAAAGGGAGGAAAGTCCGGGCAACAAAGAGCATTCCGCCATTTGAAAGGATGGGTACAA
>CAZTCG010000266.1:1713-3063 GCA_964612005.1 uncultured Flavobacteriaceae bacterium
AAAGCAAGGGATTCCGCTAACACGGAAGACGGAAAGTGCCACAGAAAATATACCACTTTGTTTTTCAAAGTAAGGGTGAAAATGTGAGGTAAGAGCTCACACCTGTCTTGGTAACAAGGCAAGCCGGCAAACCTCGGAAGTTGAAAGACCAAATAGGTTGCAATTGTGGAACTGCTCGTTCCCGTGTTGAAAAACAATATTGCAATGGGTAGGTTGATTGAGCTTTCGCGCAAGTTAAAGCCCAGATAAATGATAGAAGTTTTGTGAAAACAAAATACAGAACCCGGCTTATAGACCTCTTTTTCTTTTGATAGTTTAAAAATAATTTACTTCATTATTTATGAAAAAGATTGCTGTATTTACTTCAGGCGGTGATTCACCGGGCATGAATGCTTGCATTAGAGCTGTAGTTAGAACTGCCATTCATTACAACCTAGAAGTTTTTGGTATTATGCATGGTTATGAAGGGATGATAAATAATGAATTTATACACCTAAATAAAAAGTCAGTTGCCAATATTATTCAACGTGGTGGTACAATTTTAAAAACAGCTCGCAGCAAACGTTTTATGACTTTAGAAGGTATGGAAACTGCATACAACAATTTAATTAAGCATCAAGTTGAAGGAGTTGTTTGTATTGGTGGAAACGGAACTTTTACGGGTGCACAAGAATTTAGTGAAAGGTATCCCGTAAATTTTGTTGGTTGCCCTGGAACGATTGATAATGATTTAGTTGGTACAGACTTCACAATTGGTTACGATACTGCAATTAATACGGTAGTTGAGGCAGTTGATAAAATACGAGATACGGCAGAAAGTCATGATCGCATTTTTATTGTAGAGGTGATGGGTAGAGATGCAGGATTAATAGCTTTAAGAAGCGGAATTGCAGTTGGTGCAGAAGGCATCATGATTCCAGAAACAAAAAATGATTTAACAAAAATCTTAGCTAATCTTAAAAAAACAAGAAAAGATAAATCAAGTAAAATCATAATGGTTGCAGAGGGCGATGAATCCGGAGGGGCATTTAATGTTGCCAAAATTATAAAGCAACAATTTCCTCACTTCGATGTGCGTGTAAGTGTTTTAGGGCACATGCAACGTGGTGGAAAACCAACCTGTATGGAAAGAGTGAATGCCAGTCGTATGGGATATTCAGCTGTGCAGGCATTAATTGAAGGCAAAAAAAATGTGATGGTTGGAATAATTAACAAAGAAATCAGTTATACTCCATTTTCAAAAGCAATTAAACATATCGAGGAACTCAATCCTGATTTAATTAACATGATGGAAATTTTAGCAAAATGATCAAAGTTTTAAAAACAAAAAAGCCAGTCAATCGACTGGCT
>CAZTCG010000267.1:0-432 GCA_964612005.1 uncultured Flavobacteriaceae bacterium
TTATTGATTGCCGGATTATAATTCATAATTCCCGTTGATATTTCTTGACGATATAATGAAGCATCATTATATAAATCATACATACTTACATTTCTAATCACTTGATCGTTAGTATATCGTTGATAAAACGAATTGTTTAACGAGTAATCAATACGCATGGATTGAGCACCCGCACTTCTGAAATCAGGACCAACATTAATGTAGGCACCTTTAAATTTAAGTTTATTTTTAAATAAAGCTAATGTGGAATTTAAATAAACGAAATAATCATCTTTTCTATTTATTGACTTATCTGATTTGAACTGATTAGAAGCACCGGATTCTCCATCTATTCTTAGTTGCATTTTATTAAACTGAAAAGTAGTTGCATAATTTACACTTGTAACATTATTACGATATGCCGCTGTAGATGAAGTAGTTCCTTTTACATCA
>CAZTCG010000267.1:442-3058 GCA_964612005.1 uncultured Flavobacteriaceae bacterium
CCACCAAACATACGCTCAAATATGGCTGTACCAGCTGGATTTAAATGCGTAATGAATCCATTGAACATTATTTTTTTTTGTTCATCCGGAAATTTAAGTGCAAAATCTACTATTGCTCCTTGCTGTCTCCAGGTGTTTTTTGAATAAAATGTTTCGTAATTAATCACCTCTTGTTTTACACGATTAAATCCTATTGATTGCGTAAGCATATCACTATTGTGATTGAAAAAAGTAAATGGCGTTAACTTGTGATCAATATTACCAATCTGATATTTTATTTTTTTTGCAGCAATACCTTTCACATATAATTGTCGGATATCAAAGGTAACTCCACTTCCCCAAAATCCACCAAAATCATTTTTAATACGAAACATTCCAACAATTTCAGTTGAAGTGCTTGGTTTGATTTTAATTCCTAAATCAATTAATGCGTAACCACCTGCTTGTCTTTTTGCAGTAACTGTATCTTCTTTATCAGTATCTATAGAAGATTGAGAAAGCAATGATCGAGCACCTCCGGTGAATTCAATTCGCTTTTCTTCCTGCGCATTAAAAAGCAATGGCAATAAAAAAATTATAGTTAGTAATAGTTGCTTCATCAGAAAAATATTTTTAGTTCAACTGTAGTTTCACTTCCCTTGTACTTGTCGAGATTAAAATTTTTATCAGCATATTCAAACCAACGTTGACGAATATATAGTCCGGTTTGTTTAGCCAATTGAATATCTAAACCTAATGCATAACTTAATCCTGTCTGATCTTTATTTCCTAAACTTTCTGTATCAGCTATGGTATTTTTTCCGGCATAAATACGATCGTATCCAACATAGGTAGAAAACATAGTTATTGAATTGATTTGAAGATAGGTTTCTAACTGATTGCTTAAACTGGTTAAATAATTTTTTCCAGTATTCCATTCGAGCAGGCCACTGTGTTTACTGCAGGTATACAATCCTCCCAAATAAAACAGATAGAAAGAACGTTTACCTATTGAAGTATTCAATTTATAGTTTAGTTCTACTGAATTAAATGTTTTTTTATTTAAGCCATCGGTTATTTGTAACGACTCATAAACACCTCTGTAAATTTTATTTAAATTTCCATAAGGTCCAACGGCTGTTGGAAAAGTCCAGCGCCAAAAACGTGATAATGCTAAATTATTTGCATTATGCCCATAGGTAATTAACTCTGAAAGAGCTTTCATTTCTTGCATAAACGAATAGCCAATTGTTAGTTTATGATGCTTTGAGGTGAGATCAGTATTAAAAATCCAACCTTTTCTATTGTTGGTTAGCTGACCAATATTTACCACAGAGCTTGCAAAAGGAATTAATGTTGCCTGACTGCCTTGACTTGCGTTAGATGAAAAATTAGCGTTATATTCCTGAATGGATGAATTCCAAAAAACACCATTGTTATTGATTACATCTGGAGAAATTTGAACATATCGAATTTCAAATGGTAACAAATACTTTTGTTTTTTCAACTGTAGTCGAACATCAACTGCTTCTCCATACTTTCCATTCAATGCCGGACTGTAATAATTACCTGCACCTAGTTCAGCTTTTAGTATTGCTAATTTGTTTTCTACTTTAAATTCTGTAGTAAACAGATTAAACCCAAGAGCAAATCGGATTAAACTATCTGTATATGTTTTACTGGTAATTGCATTTACACTAACAAATCCTTTATTAAATTCTTTTTTTATTCTTCCTCCATTCATCAAATTGGGCAAAGGAAGTGCACCTCCATTAAATTGTGATTTGCCATACATCAATGAAAAAGAAAAATTGTGTGGTAATTTTGTTCCATCAAAAATAAAACCCTGAAATGCTTGTTGTCCCCAACGCACATCTTGATTCATTGCGCCATTCTGAAAATACATATCATATCGATCCATTATTTTTTTCGTGTTTGGATCCCATGGATTTCGTTCGAATAAACTGTAACGATTGTATCCTGTATTCGCTGCAAAAGTTAATGGACTTAAAGAATGCCAATGTATTCCTCCGGTTTTCACGCTAAACAAACCGAATTCGGTAGAATGGGTGCCACTTAAATTTACTCCTAAATTTAAACCCTTTGCATAATCTCTTGTACTTCCGGAAAGTGGTGTCCATAGATACAGGTCAGTAGAGAAGGATGTATTTTTACCAGCCATTCCTCCAATATTCATGAGCAACTGAGGAATGTTACTGTCGTCGCCTAAAAACAATTTGTTTTTAACATCACCAAACTCTGAATATTGATAATTCATCGAGGTATAACATCCTAAAAAACGATAATAACCAGAAACCGTTAATGTTTTTAAAACAGATGGTGTTTCTTCTTTTTGGATTTCATTTTCATATTGAGCAAATGAAAAACTAACCATCAAAAAAGTAGGAATGAAAAAAAATAAATATGTATTTTTCAGTTTATTCATTTTCTTTAGTCAACACCTGAGTTTCAAAGGTGAATTTTGATTTTCTGTTTTTCGAATAATTTACATAAAGTGGTATGGAAAGATATGCCTCACTTTTATTGTCATCTACAAATACAAATAAACGAAATGCTCCTTCTTCCACATTGGTTAAAAGTAAAGCGTTTTTTTTTTTTGATTTTTTTAGTTTACCC
>CAZTCG010000268.1:0-2642 GCA_964612005.1 uncultured Flavobacteriaceae bacterium
TCATTTTAATCATTGCCCGTCCGCAATCGCGCAGCAGTTGGAAAGACATTAAAACAGAAGGAATTGACATTGTGCTTTGCATGGACGTAAGTCATTCCATGCTGGCAAAAGATTTTGATCCCAACCGTTTGGAATCTGCAAAGGAAGTTGCCATACAGTTTATTGATTCACGCCCAACTGACAGAATTGGTTTGGTTGTATTCAGTGGAGAAGCATTTACACAATGTCCGCTTACCACAGATCATGCTATTTTAAAAAACATCATCAGCGAAGTTAAAACCGGACAAATGGCTGATGGTACAGCAATAGGTTTAGGTTTGGCAGATGCAGTTTCTCGTGTGAAGGAAAGTAATGCAAAAAGCAAAGTGGTTATTTTATTATCTGATGGCGTAAGCAACATCGGTGAAATAGCACCTTTAACTGCCGGCGAAATTGCAAAGACATTTGGCGTAAAAGTGTATTCTGTGGGTGTTGGCTCAAAAGGGAAAGCATATACACCCGTTTACATTTATCCAAACGGACACATTGGCTTTGATTAGGTGGATGTTGAAATTGAGGAGGTGGTGATGAATAAAATTTCTGAAATGACAGGGGGAAAATATTTCAGGGCAACCGATAATAAAAGCTTGAAAAAGGTTTATGAAGAAATCGACCGCATGGAGAAATCGGTAATCAGCGAAAGGAATTACAGCAATAAGGCAGAACGTTTTTTTGTCTTCGCATTGGTTGCAGCACTTTCATTATTGCTTGAATTTATTTTAAAAAACACATTATTTAAATCAGTTCCATAAGATGTATCGTTTTGAAAATAGTGATTATTTATGGGGACTTTTTTTAATTCCTGTATTGATTGTTTTTTACGTACTCATCGTAAGAAACAGAAAAAAACAATTAAAAAAAATTGGTGATTATGAATTGGTAAAAGCATTGCTTCCCGATGTTTCAACCGATAAACGCATCTGGAAATTCATTTTGTTTTTGATTGCATTCACCTCATTAATCATTGCAGTTGCCAATTTGCAAACCGGCTCAAAGATGCAGGAAGTAAAACGCGAAGGTGGCGACATCATGATTTGCCTTGATGTTTCCAATTCCATGCTGGCAGAGGATTTATCGCCTAACCGAATTGAGCGTGCTAAACTTGCCTTGGAAAAATTCATTGAAAAATTGGAAGGCGATAGAATTGGATTAATTGTTTTTGCCGGTGAAGCATACGTGCAGTTGCCGATTACTGCTGATTACAGCGCTGCTAAATTATTCCTGAATTCAATCGGTCCTGGAATTGTTCCAGTTCAGGGAACAAACATTTCTGCTGCCATAGGAAAATCAATAGAAGCCTTTGGAACTGATTTAGGAAAAAACAAGTCCATCATTATCATCACCGATGGTGAAGACCATGAAGAAGGAGCAATTAAGGCCGCAGAAGAAGCATATGCAAAAGGAATATCTGTTTCTACTATTGGCATTGGCTCAAACACAGGTGTTCCGATTCCATTAATTCAGGATGGAATAAAATTAGGTTTCAGAAAAGACAATGCCGGCAATACTGTTGTAACTAAACTCAATGAAGCCTTATTAATGGATATTGCAGCAGCTGGAAATGGTGCTTTTGCAAAAGCAAACAATGCAGAGGTTGGCCTGAATGCCATCATGGACAAGCTAAAAGAAATGGAGCGTAAACAAATTGAATCAAAAATGTATACCGATTTTGATGACCAATTCATTTGGTTTGTTTACCTCGCTGCTATTTTATTAGTGATCGAATTCTTCATCAATGAGCGAAAAAGCGAATGGTGGAGAAAATTAAATTTATTTGAAAAGAAAAAATGAAACATTCAAAACATCAAATAAATAAGGCATTTACAATAACAGTAATGTTACTATTAACTGCATTCAATCTCTTTTCTCAAAAGGAAAAGAAATCCTTGCGTTCAGGAAATGAAGATTACAATTCCGGTAAATTTGCCAACGCTGAAAAAAAATATTTACAATCTATTAACGAAAAACAAGGGTATTTAAAAGGCGAATACAATTTAGGGAATGCATATTATAAGCAAGGAAAATATGCTGATGCAGTAAGTCAGTATGAATCTGTGGTTCGTTCTACAAATAATAAGGATACCTTGCGTCAAACATTTCATAATCTTGGTAATGCTTACTTAAAAAAGAAGGAATATGAAAAAGCCATCTCTGCATATAAGAATTCATTAAAAATAAATGCAGATGATGATAGCACACGCTATAACCTTGCCTGGGCTCAACGTAAACTGCAACAACAGCAACAACAAGGCGGAGGAAAAGATCAGCAAAACAAGGATCAGAATCAGCAGGATCAAAAAAAGGAAGATCAGAAAAAACAACTAAGCAATAAAAACGACCAGCAGCAACAACAGCCACAGCAAGGTGCCATGAGCAAAGAAGAAGCGCAACGCATGCTGGATGCATTAAAAAATAACGAGAAAAAAATTGCAGTTAAACGCAAACATAAAGATGAAAAAGGCGAAAATGTAAAGCCTGAAAAAGATTGGTGATTTGGTATTTTTTAACACCATCTGTCTTTGTAAAATTTATAAATTTAATTGCTGAAGAAACAATAATAATGATCATCAAAAAAAATAGCATTTCTTTATTTGCTTGTTTTT
>CAZTCG010000268.1:2652-3057 GCA_964612005.1 uncultured Flavobacteriaceae bacterium
CATTTCAAACAACTGCTCAAAAGTTTACTGCTCAAACGAGTAAAAATCAATTAGCAGTTGGTGAATTATTTCAAATATCATTTACTTTAAATGCTTCCGGAAGCAATTTTAAAGCACCAAACTTAATTGATTTTGATGTTTACTCCGGACCTAATCAGTCCACAAGTATGCAAATCATTAATGGCAACATGTCGCAGTCCATTTCGCTTTCCTATATGTTGAGTCCGAAAAAAGAAGGCAGGTTTACCATTGCACCTGCAAGCATTGTTGTAAATGGAAATAAAATAGAATCAAACAGCATTGTAATTGAAGTTAAAGGAAATGCCAATCAACAAAATGCAGGAAACAGAAGTTCAGGAAATAATCAGGCAGGAGGAAATAATTCAGGAGTTGCCTCTGCATCAA
>CAZTCG010000269.1:0-3052 GCA_964612005.1 uncultured Flavobacteriaceae bacterium
CCTGGCAAAACCCATCCTCCGCCTTCATAGTCAATAACATTTATTTAAAAATATAACCCGACCAAAAATCAAAACGATAAATAATTATTGCTATTATTAATGCTAGTGACAAAAAGATAAATAGATATGTAAAAAATTATCCGGATGCCAAAAAGAATGCATTAGATGTGCTTAGTTCGTTTAATCGTTGGCCGACATGGATGTGGGCAAATTGGGAAATGGCTGCTTTTATGGAATGGTTAAAGAAACATAATCACACATTAACTCAAAATAGAAAAGTTGGTTTTTATGGTTTATATGTTTATAGCTTTCGGGAATCTTTGGTTGATATCATGAATTATTTAAGAAAATATGATAAAAACACCTATGAAATTGCTGACAGGGCATTAATGTGTTTTGATGCGCTTGAAAAAGAGGAAGGGCAATCTTATTCTAAAACAGCAAGTTATTTTACCAATTTATGCGATAAAGAAGTTAATGATTTATTGCATGAAATAAGAGAAAATAAATATAAGTACAACTCTGATCCGGAAAATGTATTTAGCACCGAGCAGAATGCCTATATAACTGTTAATGCGGAATTGTATTACAGAAATATGTACAAAGGTGGACCTGATGCGTGGAATATACGCGATCAACATATGATGCAAACCATTGAACGTTTGTTAGATTTTCATGGCGAACATTCCAAACTCATTGTATGGGCACATAATACACACATTGGTGATGCACGTGCAACAGATATGGCAGATGAAAATATGATTAATATCGGGCAATTTTTGCATGAAAAATACGAAAACCAAGGTGTTATTGCACTTGGTTTTGGTTCTTATGAAGGTACCGTTTTAGCCGGCACATACTGGGGTTCAAAAGTATATAATATGAATATGCCAATGGCGAAAAAAAATAGTTGGGAGTTTCTTTTAAATGAATCTATAACAAATGAAAAGGTTTATTTACCACTTCATCAACTAAAAGAAAAAAAGGTATTGAATCAAGCATTTGGGCACAGAGCAGTTGGAGTAGTGTATAACCCCGAAAATGAAAAATATGGTAATTATGTGCCAAGTATTTTGCCGATGCGCTACGACGCATTTCTGTTTTTTAAAAAAACAAAACCACTTCATGCTATTGATGTAACTACCGATGTGCATCAAATTCCGGAAACTTATCCGTTCGGTTTTTAAGATGTCATCAACAAATAATACTCAATTAGCTGAAATTTTTCATGAAATGGCTTTGTTGTACAAATACCAAGGCAATAAGGATCGTTTTAGAGAATTGTCTTATGAGCGCGCAGCGAGGGCTATTGAGGAAAGTGACGAAGACATTTGTTTATTGATTTCTAAATACAAAAAAATAAAAGGAATAGGTAAAAGCATCGCCGATAAAATCATTGAATTTAGTAGTACCGGTAAAATAAAAAGGTACGAAGAGCTTAAATTAACCTGCCCCACAGAATTAATTGATCTTTTACATGTACGAGGTTTTGGTCCTGCCACATTAAAAATTATCCACGAGCAATTAGGTATAAATACGAAAGAACAATTGATAGACACGCTCAAAACGGATAAAGTAAAATCAATAAAAGGTTTTGGTTTAAAAAAAATTGAATCTATAAAAGAAGGATTGAAACTTCATGAATCGTTTCAAAACAGAATGCTGCTTTGGGACGCTATTAAAATTGCTGATTCGGTAATGGAGTGGGTAAAAAAATGTAAATGGGTGAAGCAGGTTGAATACGCTGGCAGTTTAAGAAGACAAAAAGAAACTATCGGTGATATAGATTTAGTTGTTAGTTGCGATTTACGTCATGTTTTAGAAGTAGTCAATCATTTAACAGATTCGCTATTTGCCAATTCAATAATATCAAAAGGAAATGAGCGGGTATCAATTATAAATAAAGAATGGAATAAACAGATTGATTTTTTATTGGTTCCCGAAGAGGAATGGGGTTCGGCATTACAGCATTTTACGGGTTCAAAGGAACACAATATAACTATGAGAACAATTGCACAAAAAAAGGATTTAAAATTATCGGAACACGGAATATTAAATTTAAAGAACAATCAGTTAGTTCAATTTAAAACAGAAAAAGAATTTTATAATTATTTAGGATACGATTGGATGTCCCCTGAAATGCGAGAAAAAAGAGGAGAATTAGATCTTTCCATAAATCATAAATTACCACAACTTATTAAATTGAATGATTTAAAAGGCGATTTACAAATGCATAGCGCCTGGAGCGATGGAGAACATACTATTAGTGATTTGGTTGGATATGTTCGTAAACACTATAACTACGAATACATTGCCATCACTGATCATAGTAAATCTTCAAAAATTGCCCATGGAATAACTGAAAAACAATTGGAGCAGCAGATAAAAGAAATTAAGTTGATAAATGGAAATTTAGGATTTCAATTTGTGAAAACAGGAATAGAAGTAGATATTTTAAGTAATGGAAAATTAGATTTTTCTGATGAATTGCTCTCACAATTGAATTGGGTAACTGCTTCTATTCATAGCGGTTTTAAAAGCGATAATACAGAACGAATTATAGCTGCTTGTAACAATAAACATGTAGATTGCATAGGACATCCGAGCGGTAGGTTAATTGGAATTAGGAATCCGTATAAAATTAATTTTAATGAAATTATTCATGCTGCAAAACAAACCGGTACTGCATTAGAAATTAATGCCCAGCCAAACAGAATGGATTTGAATGAAGAATTTGCACGTGCTGCCAAAGAATATAAAGTACCGCTTGTAATA
The DNA here is from genome assembly GCA_964612005.1 of uncultured Flavobacteriaceae bacterium. GTDB lineage: Bacteria > Bacteroidota > Bacteroidia > B-17B0 > Aurantibacillaceae > JADJDM01. Next base: position 2,776 of record CAZTCG010000269.1, read on the forward strand.
AGTACTGATGCACATGCTTATCACGAATTTGATTTTATGAAACTCGGAATTGCAGTTGCTCGCAGAGCATGGTGTGAAAAGAAAGATATTTTAAATACTTTTTCCTGGGAACATATTACTACATGGAAATTGAGACGGGTAGGAGAAAGGACAATGAACGTGGAAACTATTAATTAAAAATTCAATGTGCTTTCCAAACCATAATAAAATCATTCATAAAATAACCATTGCCAATATCAAAATCGGCAACTTGTTCTATTTTAAAACCAAGTTTAAA
>CAZTCG010000270.1:0-3050 GCA_964612005.1 uncultured Flavobacteriaceae bacterium
AACAAATCCATGATGCGTTCACGAACTTTATTTGTTGTGTTTTTACCTAACGCAATAAAATCATTTAAAAATTTTGACTCAAAAATTTCGGGTTTAACCAAATTGTTTAAATAACCTAATTTTGCTAATTCAGCTAAATCGATTATATAATCGCCAATTGCAGAACATGCACGATTTTTAACAATTGCATCTCCATATATTCCAAAAGGAATATTGTAAATGCTGAAATCAGAATTTGAATCTATTTTTATCCAGGATGTTTTCATTTTATCAATTGTTATTTTTAAAAGTGTGGCAAAAATAAGTAATATTCTCTGCACCTACTTGCAGCTTAGTTAAAAATCTTTTTTAATTAAAATTCATTACAGCTATTAATTTATTTAGAAAGCAACACACAAATTTTAAATTCATATTATACCAGTATAATAAAAAAAGGAAGTTAAAAATTAACTTCCTTTTAAATTAGATTAGCGGTTAGCTAAATAATAAAGTATTATTCGGATACCTTAAATACTTCGAATTTATTTTCTGATGCTGCATCTGCAATTAATTCTGTTTCTAAAGTAACTAAACCAATCTTCTTAGTTTGTTCCTTATTTAATGGTTTTGCAGGATACCAACGATTATCTTCACCAACTGTTAAATCAACTTCTTTATTACTTAACACTTGATTTAATTGTTTTTGGGTTAGATAAACTTCAGCTTCTTTTTCATCTTCTTCATTTTCATCATCTACCAACACCATACCTACAACTTTCAGTTTAGGAACTTCTGGTTTATATTTAAAAGTTACTCCTTCTGAGCTATATTCTACGTAATCAATACCTGTAATGTGAATCTCTTTCATGTTAATTTTTTTGCAAATATACTATAATTGAATTTTAATTCCTTAATTCCGTTAATCTTTTAATAATTCTCTTGAAATAACTAGTTTTTGAATTTCACTGGTTCCTTCTCCAATTGTGCATAATTTGCTATCACGGTAGTATTTTTCAACCGGAAAATCTTTCGTGTAACCATAACCACCAAAAATCTGAACAGCTTCTGTACTGGCTTTTACAGCAACTTCTGAAGCGTAATATTTTGCATAAGCGCCTTCCTTGGTTACTTTCATCCCTCTATTTTTTAAATCTGCAGCTTTAAACGTTAATAATTCTGCTGCTTCAATTTCGGTAGCCATATCAGCTAATTTAAATGCAATTGCTTGAAATCCAGCAATAGCTTTACCAAACTGTTCTCTTTCTTTGGCATATTTTAATGCTGCTTCGTAAGCACCTTTTGCAATTCCTAATGATAATGCAGCAATTGAAATTCTTCCTCCATCCAACACTTTCATAGCTTGCACAAAGCCATCACCTACATTCCCTAAAATTTGTGATTTATGTACGCGGCAATTTTCAAAAATCAACTCTGCAGTTTCAGATGCACGCATACCTAATTTATTTTCTTTTTTCCCACCTTTAAATCCAGGAGTGCCTCTTTCAATAATAAATGCAGTAATGCCATGAGAATCAAGCAACTCACCTGTTCTAACCAAAACAACAGCTACATTACCTGTAATACCATGTGTAATCCAGTTTTTTGTACCGTTAATTACCCAATAGTCTCCGTCTTGCACAGCAGTACATTTCATTCTCATCGCATCAGATCCTGTTCCTGCTTCAGTTAAACCCCAAGCGCCAATCCATTCGGCAGTTGCAAGTTTTGGTAAATACTTCTTTTTTTGTTCTTCGTTACCAAAAGCTAGGATGTGGCCAGTACATAATGAATTGTGAGCTGCCATTGATAAAGCAATCGATCCACAAATTTTCCCTAATTCTGAAATTGCAGTTACGTATTCAGTATATGAAAATCCTGAACCACCATACTCGGTAGGTACCAAAACTCCCATTAATCCCAATTCTCCTAATTTTTTAAATACTTCAATAGGGAATTCCTGAGTTTCATCCCACTCCATCAATTTAGGATAAATATTATCCTTGCCAAATTTGCGAATCATATCCGCAATCATTACCTGATTTTCATTTTGAAGAAAATTCATAGAAGTTGTTTCGTTTAATAGTGTATCAGACATAATATATTATTTGAATAGTTTTTAAGTTTTTCTTTTCCATTTAAAAAATCTAGGCCTACTAAAAAAGAGAATCCTGCCACGTGTGCATTAAATTTAGCAATTAATTTTGCTGCAGCTTCAGCTGTTCCACCTGTTGCCAGTAAATCATCATGAATTAAAACATTCCAGTTTGGATTTATACTATCAACATGCATTTCAATAACAGATTTTCCGTATTCTAAGTCATATTCTTGTTGGATAGTTTTATACGGTAATTTACCCGATTTTCTTACCAGAACAAAAGGTATATTTAATTTATTTGCAAGTAACAACCCAAATAAAAAACCTCTACTTTCTATACCAACAATTGCATCCAACTGCTGATTTTTTAATTGATTTGCAAACTCTATTACAATATCATTTACTAATTCCTGATTGTAAAGAATGGGGGTGATATCTTTAAATACGATTCCCGGCTTTGGAAAATCATGCACATCTCTTATAGAATTCTTTATTTTTTCAGAAATAATCATAAAGCCTTAAAAATAAAGTAAAAATTAATTCCAATCACTTTTTTTTTATTTTTTTAAAAAAAACTTTAAGTGAGACAAATTAAAAAACTTTTACTAATTGCATTTAGTAGTAAAATAACCTTAATTTACAGAAAGGATATTAAAAATATGAAATAAAAATAGAGATTTAAAAGTGATTTATTCCTCTTTATATACCAGTAAATTGATAATTCCAATTTCAGTTGTGCTGTTATCTGTAAGTGAAATCGAAAAATTACGCTTTTGAGAATCAAAACAATTGAACACATAAACACCTTTATCCATGAGTGGTGCTGTGTATTTTATTCGGTAATAATTCTTAAGTGATTCTAAAATTTTACCAGCCTCATCAATACTATTTGACTGAATTCTTGCTTCAATTTCTGACAAGGTGTCTCCTGCAAAATTATATGCAATATCAAATTTTGTGGAACTATCAACTGTAA
>CAZTCG010000271.1:0-406 GCA_964612005.1 uncultured Flavobacteriaceae bacterium
CAATGGTTTTTATCAATGCATTAACTGCAACATAATAATCATCTACCCAATGAATGTTTTTTTCTTCCAGCCAAAACTCCATGATGTCATTATCGGCAATAAAATTTCTAACCATCAGTTCTAAAAACTTACGGTTTTCTTCCGCATTGTTTTTACCTGAATTCATAAAGGTTTTGTACTCTTGCGAGCAACGAATTTCGTTGAAGATTTTCTTTACCAAATCAAAATCATTTTGCCAACTAATTTTTCTATTGGCAATTTCTTTTTGAATAACAGCATTTTTTGAAAAACCACTTAAAATGGGATGATCGACAAACTTGCGATTGGGATTTAAATCTTCTTGAGTTGGTAGTCGTTTGTTTTTATTGTCTTCAATCAACAAATGAGAGGAATGATGAATATCTAT
>CAZTCG010000271.1:416-2807 GCA_964612005.1 uncultured Flavobacteriaceae bacterium
AATGAAATAAAATAGATGTAAAGATCATATACTTTATCAATCGATTGAAACAATTCTTTTTCTGTTTTTGCTAAATCGGAACTACCTGATTGCAAATAACTGTAAAGAGATTGCATCACCTTAACTCTTAAAAAACGACGATTAACCATAAAGAACGATTTAAATTTTGTTTGTTGTTAGAATGACATTTTTATTTTTCCAATGGCCGCGATGCGATTTTCAGCAATTCGATTAGCCGCCGCAAATGTAGGGATGTTTTCTGATTTTGCAATTTGTAAAATGTTATATGTGGTATTATAAATTCCTTCTGCATGTTTCATTGCACGCTCACGCACGTAACCTTCCAACTCATAATATACATTGATAATTCCACCTGCATTTACAACAAAATCGGGTGCATACACAATTCCTTTTTTCATTACGGCTTCGCCATGAATTTTTTCATCAGCCAATTGATTGTTGGCTGCACCACAAATGATTTTGCATTTTAATCGAGAAATGGAATCATTGTTAACCGTTGCACCTAATGCACAAGGCGCATAAATATCCATATCCAAATCAAATAATTCCTCGGCAGTACAAACTTTCACTTTAAAATTATCTACTGCCATTTTAATACGTTCCTGGTTGATGTCAAAAACAGTGATTTGAGCACCTTCTTTATGTAAATGCTCCACAAGGTGCATCCCAACATTTCCTAACCCTTGAACCACCACTTTTTTGCCACTTAATGAGTCGTTACCATAAACTTCTTTCGCAGTTGCCTTCATAGAAACATAAACACCATAGGCAGTTACCGGACTTGGATCTCCACTGCCTCCCATATTTACAGGTAAACCACTTACGTAATCGGTTTCCATTTTAATAATTTCCATATCACGGCTGTTCATCGATACATCTTCAGCGGTAATGTATTTACCACCTAAACTATTGATGAATTTTCCGAAACGTCTTAAATAAGCTTCTGTTTTTAATGTTTTTGGATCACCTATTAAAACTGCTTTTCCGCCACCCAAATTTAACCCTGCAACAGATGATTTGTAAGTCATGCCACGCGATAAACGCATTACATCAACCAATGCTTCCATTTCATTATTATAATTCCACATGCGTGTTCCGCCCAAACTTGGGCCAAGAACCGTATTGTGAATGGCGATAATGGCTTTTAAGCCAGTATCATTATCATTACAAAAAACAATTTGTTCGTGATTGTATTGTAGCATTTGTCCGATAACGGGATTTTTTGCTAAATCTGTTTGTTGGATGGGTTGAATTTCCATTGGAACTAATTTTAAAAAACCAAAAATATACTTTTTGATGAAATAATAGATTTTCTTTTTTGATTAAAATCGTTTGAGTTTAAAAGTAAACTCCGAAGCAAAATAGGAGTTCAGCTGCTAGCATTTTATGACTAGCCTGACCATTATTTTTTCCCTGAATGATGCATCTGTTATAATTTGCTCCAACTCCTTTTCCTGTAAGCTCCAAAACGAAAAATTTAAATAATTCAGCTCTTAATCCGCTTTCAATTCCGGCACAGTAACCTGAAATGTGCCAATCATTATTTACTCTATTCCCAAACACAGTAACATCCGTTCTTGGATAAACAAAACCGGCCCCTGCTTTTCCAACTAAAAAAAGTTTGTTATTTGAATTTAATTTTGGAAATAAATCCCAAACCCTCATGTAATTTACCATGGCAAAATTTGCCCCATCAGTATGTTCAAAGTGAAAAAAGTTTGGGTCAAGAATAGTATCTTTATCAAAACTATTTCCAAAAGCTGTCCCTGCCATTCTAACTTTTTGATAATTTCTAACGACATATTTTGCGTGATCGTAATTAAGCTCTATTCCTTGATTTTTGTTTTTTCCAAAATACACTCCAAAACGAGAGCTAAATTGAGGGATAGTAATATTAACAATGTCTTTTATTTGATCAAAATCCGGACGATCGTGTGCCTCTGCGTCATAAATTTTAAAATCATAAACTCCATATTCGTTTTTTTCTGCTGGATTTCCATTATTGTGAAGTCTTATGGTGCTTTTAGCATACCAATCTCGATTATAACCCCACAGAAAATAGAACTTTAATTTTTTCTCTTTTTTTAGCGTATCATTTGTGGTACTAAAAGTCAAAAGTGAACTTAAAAAAAATAGGGAACAACAAAACAATTTCATTTAGCAATGATTTTAATCACTCGCTAAAGTAATTTATTTAATCGTTTTTGAAGATTATATTTCAATTTTTTAAAAAGATTCTTTTATTTTCTTGTGAAAACCAATCTTTTGTAGTTAATTTTTGCTTAAAAAATGCTGTTTTCTTTAAACTTCAGCATGATTTATTTTACTATCTTCGTTCCCCTTAAAATTAATTTAAAATGTTCGGATTTC
>CAZTCG010000271.1:2817-3044 GCA_964612005.1 uncultured Flavobacteriaceae bacterium
AAAGATATAAAGCAAATTCAGCCTATTGTAGATCAAGCAAATTCCGTTTACAAATCATTATCTAATCTTAGTAACGAGGAATTAAGAGCAAAAGTAGCAGGTATGCGCAAAAAAATAAAGGATGCTACTAAAACTAATGAAGATAAAATTCAAGCTATAAAAGATCGCATTGAAAGTGAATCTGAAATGGACGTAGATTCTAAAGAGACACTTTACAAGGAAATCGA
>CAZTCG010000272.1:0-3039 GCA_964612005.1 uncultured Flavobacteriaceae bacterium
CATGCGTTTAAATTTATGGCCAAAAGTTCGTATAAAATATCCAACCGAATTAAGAGGACAAATGTATATTCCTTCAATAAACTGGTTATTACTTTTAGGATGCATAATGGTTGTTTGGAGATTTAAAGAATCTAGTAATATGGAAGCAGCATACGGATTAGCTATTGTGCTTTGTATGATAATGACAACAATATTATTATCTTATTTTCTAATAATGAAACGCTTTAATCGTTTTCTTGTTTTTTTAATTGTTGGAATATATTTAACTATCGAATTATCGTTTTTCTGGGCAAACATTAGCAAATTCAGTCATGGCGGTTATGTTACACTAATTATTGCAATTTTTTTAGCTCTTGTAATGACAGTTTGGTATACTGCTAAAAACATTCGAAAAAACTATACTGAATTTGTTAAAGTAGCCAAGTTTAAAGATGTACTTGCCGAATTGAGTAACGATTTATCCATACCAAAATATGCAACTCATTTGGTGTATATGACTAACTCATCGCGCCCGGATGAAGTAGAATCTAAAATCATGTATTCCATTTTACAAAAACGTCCTAAGCGTGCTGATATTTACTGGTTCGTGCACGTAAATGTAATGGATGAGCCTAATATTATGGAATATCAAGTAAGGGAATTTGTGCATGAAGATGTAATTCGTATCGATTTTAATTTAGGATTTAAAGTAGCACCGAAAATAAATTTTATGTTCCGTAAAGTGGTTCAGGACATGGTGAAAAAAGGTGAAGTTGATATTACTAGTCGTTACGAATCTCTTAACAGGAATAATGTAATTGGTGATTTTAAATTTGTCATCATCGAAAAATTTCTTTCCTACGATAATGATTTACCTTGGTATGAACGTGTAATCATGGACTTGTACTTTATACTTAAAAAAATCAGCATGTCTGAGGGTAGAGCGTTCGGATTAGATAGTAGTTCTATAAAAATCGAAAAGTTCCCGCTTGTTATTCATCCGCACCCTGAAATTAATTTAAAAAGGATTGAACCCGGTAAGTAATGTTTCTAATAGATGAAGTACAATTTTTTTTAGTTTCATCCGTTTTTGTAAATGTCATGAAGAGAAAATTGTTAGTATTGTTTGTTTTCCTAAGTGTAATTAAAATAAATGCTCAGGTTAATAATCATCGTGATTTTTACTCTCATGATATTGGATTGTTTCTTGGATCAAGCTATTACATCGGCGATATAAATCCTAGAAATCATTTTAATGGCAAAACTCCTGCACTTGGAGTTTTTTATCGGTTCAACTACAGTTCTCGATTTTCATTCAGAGGAGGGTTACAGGTTGGCAATTTTGAAGCAGATGATTCACAATCCATTAATAGTGATCAGCTCGAAAGAAATTTGAATTTTAAAAGTAATGTTTACGAAGCTTACGCAATAAGCGAATTTAATTTTGTAGAATATTTAATTGGCAGTAAGAAATTTATTTTTAGTCCCTATGTTTTTTTAGGTTTAAATTTATTTCGTTTTAATCCCATGGCTAATGTTGGCGGAAGCTGGGTGGAGTTAAGAAGATTATGTACCGAAGGTCAAAAAACAACACAAAATCCAAATCAGAAACCTTATCGATTAACACAAATCGGAATGCCCTTTGGTGTTGGTTTTAAATTGAATGTTGCTAACCGTGTTGCCCTTGGAATTGAATGGTCGCCACGCAAAACTTTTACCGATTATTTAGATGATGTTGGAGGAAAGTATGTTGATCCTATTCAGCTGGCAAAAGAGAAAGGGAGCACAGCAGGATTACTAAGTAACCGTTCAACAAGTAGTGATGGAATTATTAATAACACCGGTAAGTTGCGCGGTAACCCTAATACTAAAGACTGGTATTTTTATTATGGTGTTACACTATCTGTTTTGATAAAACAAAAACCTAAAGAGTGCAGAGGTGCAGAATAAAAATTAGTTTTCGTTGTAAATAACCTCTAAAACTGTTTGACCAACAGCTTTTAATGTAGCTTTATCAATATTACTCATATCATCTCCTAACTTGTGATGATGCGAAAAAAATCTACCGCCAGAACGATCAAACGCAATAATATCAATTGTTGGAATATTACTTAATTTATTTACATATACGTGATCATCAATAAATTCACCATAAGGCTCCTGTACAAAATAGTTTCCATAACCTAAATTAGCAGCAGTACTCCAAACTTTTTCTACAATTGGAGAGGCAAAGAAAATGGAATTTCCTTCTTTATAAAAAGTAGCGTTTTTTCCTCCAACCATATCCAGCAAAATACCATAACTGGCATAGTAGCCAGGTTTATGAGGGTTTTTAGACCAATACTGTGAACCTAAGCACCAACTATTTTCCATTGGCGGAAATGATGTTCCTTCCGGTTGTCCATAATCTTCTAAATCAAAAAGTACAATATCAATTCCAACAGTTGGTTGTTTGATAGAAATGTTTCTTGCAATTTCAAGCAATGCCCCTACTCCACTTGCGCCATCATTAATACCTGGACAAGCTTTTTGTTTGTTTGCAGAAAGGCTGTCGTTATCACAAAACGGACGCGAATCATAATGAGCGCATAACATAATCCTGGATTTATTTTCAGGATTGAATGATCCAATAACATTTTTTGCATTCCATTTTTTTTGATCAAAGGTAGTTACAACACCATCTTGAATAATAACACTTGCACCATACTGTGTTAGTTTATTTTTCATCCAAGCAACACATGTTGCATGTGCTTTTGAACCAGGTACTCTTGGGCCCATGTCCGCTTGGTTTTGTGTAAACAAATAAGCGCTATCAGCATTAAAATCTGGCGGAACAACTCTTGGTTTTGATTGATCTGCAGGTTTATTGTCACTTGATTGTTCTTCATTTTTTTCTGGACCGCATGCAGTTATAATTATGCATGAAATGAAAAAAGTGATTATGAAATGGAAATGTTTTTTTTTATTATTCATGATTTTGTAACAATAATAATTAAAAATTATAATATACTTTCTTTTGCTTGATCAAAAGAAAGTATCAAAGAAAAATCAAGAAATTGC
>CAZTCG010000273.1:0-2717 GCA_964612005.1 uncultured Flavobacteriaceae bacterium
ATATTCATTAATATATAAATTGTATCACGTCTGTATCACCCCAACATTGTATCGTTTAGTAATCGGAGAGTGGTTAGCTGCTTCAATACCCATACTAATAACTTTGCGAGTGTCTAGTGGATCAATGATGCCATCTGTCCATAAACGTGCTGCAGCATAATAAGGTGTGGTTTGCGAATCGTAGCGATCTTTAATTTTATTAAACAATTCGTTTTCTTTTTCAGGAGTAATTTCTTCGCCCTTTGCCTTTAAGCTTGCCACTTCAATTTGAACCAAAACTTTTGCAGCTTGCGCTCCGCCCATTACAGCTATCTGTCCGGTTGGCCATGAGTAAATCAAACGCGGATCATATGCTTTTCCACACATCGCATAGTTTGCGGCGCCATACGAATTACCAATTACAATTGTAAATTTTGGCACCACTGAATTGCTCATTGCGTTAACGAGTTTAGCTCCGTCTTTAATAATACCTCCGTGTTCGCTACGAGAACCCACCATAAATCCGGTTGCATCTTGTAAAAACACCAAAGGAATTTTACGTTGGTTGCAATTCATAATAAAACGTGCAGCTTTGTCTGCGCTATCGCTATAAATTACTCCGCCAAATTGCATTTCGCCTTTTTTGCTTTTCACCACTTTGCGTTGATTTGCAACAATTCCAACAGCCCAGCCGTTAATGCGAGCCAACCCGCAAATAATACTTTTGCCATACAATTCTTTGTATTCATCAAATTCCGAATTATCTACCAAACGATGTATGATTTCATACATATCGTATTGTTTGTCGCGCGTATCCGGTATGATTCCGTAAATATCTTTCGCATCCTTTTTCGGTTGCGCAGGAGCAACTCGGTCGAAACCTGCTTTATCAGGTTCTCCCAGCTTATCCATAATTTGTTTGATGCGGTTTAAACAATCTTTATCATCCAAACATTTATTATCCGTTACACCTGAAATTTCGCACTGTGTTGTTGCGCCACCAAGTGTTTCATTATCGATGTTTTCGCCAATGGCAGCTTTCACCAAATAAGATCCGGCTAAAAAGATGCTTCCTGTTTTATCTACAATCATGGCTTCATCGCTCATGATGGGCAAGTATGCGCCACCCGCAACACAGCTTCCCATAATAGCAGCAATCTGAATGATGCCCATCGAACTCATTACTGCATTGTTCCTGAAGATACGGCCAAAGTGTTCTTTGTCGGGAAAAATTTCATCTTGCATTGGCAAATAAACCCCAGCACTATCAACTAAATAAATAATGGGTAATCGATTTTCAATGGCAATTTCCTGTGCGCGTAAATTTTTCTTTCCGGTGATTGGAAACCAGGCACCTGCCTTAACAGTCGCATCGTTGGCAACAACAATACACATTCTTTTCTTTACATAACCAATAACAACTACTACTCCACCGCTTGGGCAACCACCATGTTCTTTATACATGTCTTCGCCGGCAAATGCGCCCACTTCAATGCGTTCGCTATTTTCATCAAGCAAATAATCAATTCGTTCACGAGCGGTTAATTTGCCTTGTTCGTGCAATTTATCAATTCGGCTTTTGCCACCACCTAAATAAACTTTTGCTAATTTTTGCTCTAACTGAGAAATCAGTAAGCGCATTTTATCGTCATTTTTATTAAACTCTAAATCCATAAATAATTAAATTGAGTTTCAAATATATTTGAAAATACTCAACCTAAAAATTAAAATTTACAGAGAATGTTCTAATTGTTTTTTAGACTTTACAATTTCATTATAGATTCCATCCCAAAGCAGTGTACGATGCTTAAGTGCCTCGATGGAGGCAGATGTGGCTTCTTTCCATTTTGAGTTATCATTTCCGCATAGAAGAGAGGTCATTTCTAATGCGAGATTACTATGATGATCTCCATCTACTTCAATATGTCTCTCTAAATAGTAGTTTAATCCGGAAATATTTTGAGGGAAACGCTGATTTAAATCCTTGATCAACGACATAAACATGCCTGGAATTAAATCTTCTCTCCCAAATGTAAATACAGCAGACTGCAAGTAGTTTTTATTGCTATTTATGATGCTAAAAGTAAAATTCATGAATTGTTGGGCTTCATGAGGAACGCCAGAATTTACAGCAGCATCTTCAATCGTTTTTTTGTTTTTCAATTCAACTATGAAATTGTTGATTGTTTGAGTAGATGCACCGATTTGACGCATGGCATCAACATACATTTCAAAATGACTTTTACGTTTTCCGTTAGCATCAATGTCTGATTCTTCACCCAATACAATTTCATTAATTAAGTAACGAATATCAGCTTCACCAACCGGAAACCATGGTAAACTTGTACACGTTAACTGATTTTGTAAACTTTTAAGCAGAGACATAAAATCCCAAACAGCATACACATGATAATTCATAAATATTTTTAAGTCATCCGTGTTTTCAATTACACGATACACCTTATGATTTATTATTTTTTCACGATAAGGAGCTATAGCTTTTTGTAGTTCTTGTATATTGGTATTCATATGAAGTAAAAAATTAAATAATGAAAACTGTAACAAAATTAATGAACTCTTTTCTCGCAAAAGAATTTTACAGCATATAATTTGTGAAATTAAGACCAAATCAAATTGAACCTGTTACGGTTGGTATCGAATTTTTTAAGATACCGAAAATGGCACCGTCTATTATCGTTGCACCTACTGCATTCGGTAAGTCAATCGTTATTGCCCAT
>CAZTCG010000273.1:2727-3012 GCA_964612005.1 uncultured Flavobacteriaceae bacterium
AAATTAAGAATTGACCTAATTTTAGTTGTATTTTATTTTGAAAAATAAACAGAATTTTCCCTTATCTCGATTAAAATTCAGCAAAACTTTTCTACAATGTCTCCATCTTTATTATCTTTAAAATCTTGAAATTAAGAAATGAATAAAGAAATAAAATTGAAAAGAAATTTTGTAAGTAATGAATTACAAATAAATGACTGGAAAGATCTTGAAATTTATTATAGCAATTTAACAACAAGACCAATTAATAGTGTAATTGAATTAAAAAACTGGTTAATTGATTGG
>CAZTCG010000274.1:0-2970 GCA_964612005.1 uncultured Flavobacteriaceae bacterium
TATTACCTGGTTTCAAAACATCGTGCATTTTTAAACCTTGGTTATGAAAACAAAAAAGGGAATTGGTTGAGTGATTTAACTGTTCAATGGTTTGGGAGAAAACGATTGCCTAATACACAAAATAATCCAATTGAATACAGAAGAGAAAATTACTCACCGACATTTTTTAATGTGAATGCTCAATTAACTTATGTGCTTAAGAAAAAACAAGAATGGCATTTTTATTTAGGAGTAGAGAACGCATTAAACTTTCGCCAAAATAACCCAATTGTTGCCTCAGATGAGGCATTTAGTAAATGGTTTGATGCATCCATGGTTTGGGGATCGATTTATGGAAGGATGTTGTATGCCGGATTAAGGTTTAAGATAAAGTAAGATTAGAGCATAAATAACAATGCTCCGGAAACATAACCTAAAATTGCCAATAAGGAAATACGTTTTAAATACCATCCAAAACTAATGTTTTCCAAACCCATTACTGCCACACCGGCAGCTGAACCAATAATTAAACAGCTGCCACCGGTACCGGTAGCATAAGCCATAAACTGCCAAAAAGAATGATCTATTGGGAAATCGAACATACTTAATCCTGCTGCAACAAGTGGAACATTATCAACAATAGCAGAAAACAAACCAATTGAAAAAACAACCGAGCTATCATTATTATTAAAAAATAATTGTAGGTAATTTGCTGTATCATTTAATATTCCAGTTAATTCAAGTGGTTTAATGGCCAATAAAATACCAAGGAAAAAAAGAATACTTTTTACATCCGTTTTTTGAATTGCATTCATGATGGAATATCGTTCCTTAAGTTCTTGATTTTTTTTTCGATGAATAAATTCAGTAACAATCCATAACAATCCTAAACCGGCTAAAATGCCCATATATGGAGGCAAATGAGTTAATTGTTTAAAAATGGGAATGGCAATTAAACAAAGTAAACCAACAAGAAAAATTAAATTTCTTTCCTTGATGGAATAATTAAATTGCTCATTCAAAACAGGCTTTTGGAATTTACCTTTAAAGAAAAAACTTAAAACAGCTACCGGAATTACCATACAAATTAAACTTGGAACAAATACATTTTTAATGACACCTATTGCAGATATTTTTTGATTCATCCATAGCATTGTTGTTGTAACATCTCCAATCGGACTCCATGCACCACCTGCGTTTGAAGCAATAATTACAACACCCAACAATAACCATCTATCTTTTGAATCTTTTACAAGTTTCTGAATTAAAGTTGTCATTACTATAGCAGTAGTTAAATTATCCAATATTGCTGAAGTGAAAAATGTAATACATGAAATTAACCATATAAGAATTCTTTTATCACTGATTTTAATCAATTTTGTAATAATATCAAATCCATTGTGCGCATCTATTAATTCAACAATAGTCATGGCAGCCAAAAGAAAAAACAATATTCCGGAAATTTCTCCTAAACTTTCTGTTAACTGATGATTAATTTCTTCTTTATTCTCCGTATTGGTAATAAGAAAAACCCAACAAGCTACACCTGTTAATAATGAAAAAGCAGCCTTATCAACATTTACATTTCTTTCGAAAATGATGAACAAATATCCAATTATAAATAGAATAACTAAAGTTGTCATCAAGAATTATCTTTTTTTGATTTAAGCTGAGTAGTATAGGCTTCAAAAATATCTTTTGAACGAATATATCCTAAGGTTAAACTGTTTTCTGTTACTGCAACTTTATCAATATCATAGCGCATAATTATATCTAATGCTTTACTCAGTTTTTCATTAGGGTTTACACAAGGCACAGAAAAATCGACAAATTCTTTTATTGGCAAATCGATATTGGAAGGTGTATTTGCTAAATCAAAATCCTTACTCCGAAGGGAAAAAACGCCTTCGTAAATAAGTTTATCGTTTACCACGATAAAATCACTTGCATGAATATCCGAAGCTAAATTTAAAACTTCTCCTAATTTATCGTTAACATTAACAACTGCCAACAATCTGTATTCGGGAAAATGATTTTTTAATAAAATCTGGTCGATAATATCATTTTTCATTTCCCAACTGTGGGCAGGGCTTTTAAAACGATTTTCAACTTGATTTTTATAAAATGAAATTCGTTTCGATAGAATAAATGTAAATATGGAAACAATAATTAGTGGAGGTAACAGAACATAACTACCTGTCATTTCAACTATCATAACAATTCCTGCAATTGGTGCGTTGGCAACCCCAGAATAAAAAGCGCCCATACCCACAATCATAAATGAAACTATACTTACGGGATGATTTAAAAAATGATTAGCAGCTACTCCTACTGCGGCTCCAAGCATAGCGCCTATAAATAAAGATGGTCCAAAAATACCAGCAGAACCTCCACTACCAATTGTTAAGGTTGTGGCAACTATTTTTAAAAATGCGATTATTAAAAAGCTTAGTAATAATTCGAACCAAATTTTATTTCCAAAAAAATCAGGCATTTTTCCCTGAATAGTAGTTTCAAAGAAGTATCCACCGGTTCCGGAAATTTCAAAAACAAACAATGCAATGCATCCTGTTAATAATCCACCGATAGCAGGTTTTACATAACTTGGAATTCTAATTCTGCCTATAAAACTCTTTGCATCATTAAACCCTTTAATGAATAAAAATCCAAATGAAAAACAAAGTATACCAAGTATTAAATAAAAAAGTATTTCGTCAAAATTAAATTTACTTAAACCGCTAACGCTTAAAAATGGCTCAGAACCAGCATACAACGTGTAAACTAAATAGGCAGTTACAGATGAAATAAAACAAGGAATAAGCGCATCGGTTTCTATATCTTCTTTATAAACCATTTCTGCAGCTGTTAATGCACCGCCTAAGGGAGTTTTAAAAACAGAACCTAAACCTGCAGCTGTACCGGCTAACATCAATGTTCTTCTTGCTCGTGCCCCCGACTTGGCTAAATTTGCAACCCACACTCCTACCCCTG
>CAZTCG010000275.1:0-2946 GCA_964612005.1 uncultured Flavobacteriaceae bacterium
AGAAAAAAAACTCAAAAGAAATTACAGACAGAGATTACAAAACAAAACGAATGAATTTAATTTTTGAAAAAGGAGTTTGTTTTTATCTCGAGTTTCAATTACGCTTATTCTTATTTCTGGTTAAAAATAAAGTGAACCTACTTTATTCGAATGATCTTGACACCTTATTGCCAAATTACCTTATTTCTAAATTATACAAATCAACTTTAATATACGATAGTCACGAATTATTTTGTGAAGTACCTGAACTTTTAACTACTCCTTTAAAAAAGAAAATTTGGGAAAGCCTAGAAAAAAGAATAATTCCGAACCTTAAGTATTGCATAACAGTTAATGCAAGCATAGCAAATTGGTTGAATAAAAAATACAACCAGTCTTTTAAAGTAGTAAGAAATATAGGTGATTTTCCGGCAACTATTCAGTTAAAAAACAGAGCTGACCTTAAAATTCCTGAGAATAAAAAAATGATTATAATGCAAGGTGCGGGTATTAATATTGATAGGGGCGCAGAAGAACTTGTGGAGGCGATGAACTATTTAACCAATATTGTACTTTATATAATTGGCAGTGGCGATGTGATTGAACAGTTAAAGCAAATAAGTCGAAACAATGGACTAGAAGATAAAATTGTTTTTATTGATAAAATTCCTGCCAATGAATTAGTACATTACACTGCTTGTGCCGATTTAGGATTAACATTAGATAAAGACAGTAATTTAAATTACCGATACAGTTTACCCAATAAGGTATTTGACTTTATTAATGCAGAGATTCCTATTTTATCAAGCAGATTAGTTGAACTAGAAAATCTAATTAATCATTATAATATAGGTGGATTTATTGATCAACATCAACCTAAACATATAGCAGATAAAATAAATGAACTATTAAATTCTAAAGACTATTCTACCTGGAAACAAAACACAATCATTGCTAAAAAAGAAAACTGCTGGCAACTGGAAAAACAGCAATTGATTGAAATAATTAAAACATCATGTTTTGAAAAAGTAAATTAAAAAAATGTTCTACTTCGAAAAATGTTGATGGATAACCGCAGAAAATTCATTAAAGAGTAATGGATTAGATGCCATAATTTCTCTGCCAAACAAATAGTTTTCAGTATATGAAAAATCACTGATTTTACCACCGGCTTCTTTAACAATAATGCTACCAGCTGCTACATCCCAGGAGTTTAAATTGTATTCGTAAAACGCATCTACTCGTCCACAGGCCAAATAACACAAGTCGGAAGCTGCTGATCCAATTCTGCGAACACCATGCGTGTTTCTCATAAAATATTCAATTGAATTTAGGCAGGATTGCATGCGCGAAAAATTATTTACAGGAAATCCGGTTGCAATTAAGGAGTTAGATAAATTTGCACAAGTTGTTATGAAAATTTGTTTACCATTTAAAAATGCTCCGTTTCCTTCAAAAGCTGAAAAACATTCATTTTGAGCCACTTCATACACTACACCTGCTATTATTTTTCCGTTTTGCTCGAGACCTATACTAACTGCATAACAAGGAATACCATGAACAAAATTGGTAGTGCCATCCAATGGATCAATTATCCAATTGATTTCCTTTTTTTCAGTTGAAGTATTTTCTTCGGCAATAAAGCCAAAATCAGGGTATTTTTTGGATAAATAATCAACGATAATTTTTTCGGATGTTTTATCAACATAACTGACTAAATCATTTTTTGCTTTTATTTCCGCTTTATTAAATTGAAAAGTTAATCGTTCCTCACGAATAAATGCGCCTGCTTTTTTAGCAATCCATTCTACATCTTGAATTACTGCAGTTAAATCCATTATTAAAACTGAAAGTATTTACTCGCCATTTTTTCAATTTCACTTCCATAAGCTAAAGAAGCAGTTGCTGCCGGAGAAGGCGCATTTAAAACATGTATGGCATTACCATTGTATTCGATTTTAAAATCATCTAGCATTTCGCCTTCCGGACCAAGTGCCATAGCCCTAACACCAGCTCTGCTGGCAACAATATCGTCCATTTCCAAACTTGGAATTACTTTACGCAGACGTTTTAAGAAAAAGGGTTTTGAAAAAGCACCTCGGTATTCGTCTAAACCAAATTTCCAATGTTTACCAAAAAATTTCCAAGTACCACCAAAAGTAAAAGCATCAAAAGTATCTTTTGCACTAAAGGCCGTTTTTGAATAACCCTCACGTTTAAATACAAAAACAGCATTTGGTCCACACTCCACTCCACCATGAATCATTCGGGTAAAATGAACACCTAAAAACGGAAACTTTGCATTGGGAACAGGGTAAATTAAGTTTTTAACTTTGCTCATTCCTTTTTCGGTAAGGTCGTAATAATCGCCTCTGAAGCCAACAATGGCAGCATCACTCTTAATTCCTTCCTTTTTGGCAATTCGATCGCTTTGTAAACCAGCGCAAGTAATTAAATATTTTGTTTTGTATTTAGTTTTATCAGTAATTACAGTTGTTATTTCACCTTGTTTTTCAAACCCGGTTACTTTTTCTCCGGTATTAACTTCACTATTAAATTTCACTTTCAACAATTTTACATAAGTACGAGCAACATCAGGATAATCAATGATACCGGTACATGGCACCCAAATTCCTGCAATACCTTCACAATAAGGTTCAATTTCTTTAATTTTTTTTGAATCAATTAATTCGATTCCTTCTACATCATTTGCAATCCCGTTATTAAATACTTTATTCATGTGAGGCAGTTCGCTCTCGTCTGTTGCTACGATTACTTTTCCGCAGATATCGTGTTTAATTTTGTGTTCTTTGGCAAAATCAACCAACTCTCTTCTGCCACTTACGCAATGAATTGCTTTATATGAACCCGGCTTATAGTAGATACCTGAATGTATAACTCCGGAATTATGTCCGGTTTGATGTGCCGCTACTTCTTTTTCTTTTTCAATTACCAGTATTTTTTTAT
>CAZTCG010000276.1:0-2919 GCA_964612005.1 uncultured Flavobacteriaceae bacterium
AAAAAGTTTTCATGTTAAATATAGTAATTAAAATCTTTTTTATTTGTTAAAATTCTTATTTACGATTTACTTATTTACTATTTTTTGATTCAAGACGTCAGGACGCAAGAGCCAGGAATTTTAAATTTACGATTTACTTATTTACGATATTTTGATTAAAGATGGCAGGACACAAGATACAGGACTTTTATATTGTTGTATTCTTAATGTGGCTTCGGCTCTAACTAGTAACAAAAAACAATCGCTGTATAGACTGTTTTGGCTAATGAGGTTTACGATTTTTATATTTATGTGATATATATTAATTTAACTAATAAGTTTATTATGAAATTGCCGTATTTTAATTTTGAAATTAATATTACATCTGGCAATATTTATATACTATTTTTCTAACATCATTATGACCTACAAAGCCTCATTAGATTCACTTGCAAAATGGACTACTGTTTTAGTGGTTGTAATTTTAATTTCAATAGGAGTAAAAAGCATACATGAATTATTAAGTAATACAATTACAATTGGAGAAATAGCTATTCATTGTTCACTTTTAATCTTCTTTTTTTCAATTTTATTTTTTAGCTGGTTATTTGCCCCTACATCCTACACTAGTACTGATAACAGTTTAATTATTCACCGAACTTTAAATGATGTTTCAATAAATTTAAAAGACGTTGTATCCATTCAACTACTTTCAACGCAACA
Organism: uncultured Flavobacteriaceae bacterium; assembly: GCA_964612005.1. Classification (GTDB taxonomy): domain Bacteria; phylum Bacteroidota; class Bacteroidia; order B-17B0; family Aurantibacillaceae; genus JADJDM01. Next base: position 703 of record CAZTCG010000276.1, read on the forward strand.
ACTAAAAGGCACCATCAGAATAGTTGGGGTTGGTGGTTTGTTTGGGTATTTCGGAAGATTTCATGTGCCAAAAATAGGTTCGTGTACGTTTTATTCTACTCAGCGAAAGAATCTAATTTTAATCGAAACAGATAAAAAGAAATTTATCGTAACACCTGATAATATTAAACTTGCAGATGATTTAATCAGAAGTTGGAATGGTATTAAATCAATCCACTAAAATTCCTTTTTCTTCTAAAAGCTGAATGGTTTTTTCTGCGGCATGTTGTTCAGCACGTCGCTTAGATGTATTTCTACTTTGACCGTATTTGTTCTGATTGATTTCTACTTCTATGATAAACTCTTTCTTTAAACCCTTTCCAATTTCCTTAATCAAATTAAACGTGATTTGTTTTTTTCTTCGCTGACAAAAATTAATCAGCTTTGATTTATAATCGGTATCGGTATTCTCTACATCATTAATATCAATATGAAAGTTCATGATGCGCTCAATGATAAATTTTTTGGTTTTTTCAAACCCCTGATCCAAGTAAATAGCTCCAATAAAAGCTTCAAAGGCATCACCAAACATTGAACCTGCAGGTAATCCTTTTAAGTCGGATTCAATTAATTGTGGTATGCCCAATTTAACGGAAAGCTTATTTAATTGATTTCTGCTTACAATACGGGAACGTATCTGACTTAAAAATCCTTCGTCTTTAAAAGGAAAGGTTTTGAACAAATACTCGGCAACAACAGCTCCTAAAATAGCATCACCCAAATATTCCAGTCGCTCATTACTGTTGTAAACATCTCCTTTTACTTTTACAGCAGCCGATGAATGACGAAAGGCCATCATGTAAAGCGAATTATTTTTAGGGTAAAAACCACAAATGAGCTTTACCGCCTCATAAATTTTTTTTTCGTTTGAACTGAGAGAGGAATTGAATTTTAAAACAGAACGAAACAAGCGATTTAGTTGTGTTTTTTCATGATGATACACGCATTATGTCCGCCAAAACCAAAGGTGTTGCTTAATGCGTAGTTAACTGTTCTGTTTTGAGCAGTATTAAATGTGAAATTTAATTTATTATCAATTTCAGGATCATCTGTAAAATGATTGATAGTTGGAGGAATAGTATCATGTTGAACAGCAAAAACACAAGCTAATGCTTCAATTGCGCCTGCTGCTCCTAATAAATGCCCTGTCATTGATTTTGTTGAACTGATGTTCAACTTGTAAGCGTGATCGCCAAATACTTTTTGAATAGCTTTTATTTCTGCTATGTCTCCAAGAGGAGTGGAAGTACCGTGAGTATTGATATAATCAATTTTATCCGGAGAAATCTGTGCATCTTTAAGTGCATTTAACATCACATTCATAGCACCTAAACCTTCCGGATGAGGAGCTGTTAAATGATGTGCGTCTCCACTCATTCCACCGCCAACAACTTCTGCGTAAATTTTTGCACTTCGTTTAACTGCGTGTTCGTATTCTTCCAACACCAAACCAGCCGAACCTTCGCCCAAGATAAATCCATCTCTGTCTTTATCGTATGGTCGAGATGCTGTTTGAGGAGAATCATTACGTGTACTCATAGCGTGCAAGGCATTAAAACCTCCAACACCTGCCTCATTAATTACTGCTTCGGAACCACCCGTAACAATGGCATCAGCCATTCCTAAACGAATGTAGTTGTAAGCATCAATAATTGCATTAGTTGATGAAGCACAAGCTGAAACTACAGAGAAATTTGGACCTCTAAAATTGTAGCGCATAGAAATGTGCCCTGCTGCAATATCAGATATCATTTTTGGAATAAAGAAGGGATTGAAACGAGGTGTTCCATCTCCTTTCACAAAGGCAGTACATTCTGATAAGAAAGTATCTAAACCACCAATACCTGATGCCCAGATTACTCCAATTCTGTCTTTGTCAAATTGTTCGCCATTTATTCCTGAATCTTCAACTGCTTGTGCAGAAGCGGCAATACCAAAATGGGTAAAAGCATCCATTTTTCTTGCCTCTTTACGCTCAACATATTCTTCAATGTTGAATCCTTTTACTTCGCAAGCAAACTGAGTTTTAAACTTAGAAGCGTCAAAACGAGTTATTGGAGCAGCACCGCTGACACCATTTACCAAATTTTTCCAAAATTCATTGGGGTTGTTTCCTAAAGGTGTAACAGCGCCAATACCGGTAACAACAACTCGTTTTAACTGCATTCGTTAATAGGT
>CAZTCG010000277.1:0-2916 GCA_964612005.1 uncultured Flavobacteriaceae bacterium
AAACTGCTTTTTTTATTACTAATTAAATAATATAATTTATATTATGTTAAATAGAAGATTAAATACTTTCTTATATAATTCAGTATTTTTTTACTTAGAACAACTATACGTTTTAGATCTTAATTATTAATTTTAAAGATATCTTATAAACTATATTTCATCAATGAATAAAAATTTAATCATTTTAATATTACTTTTTGTAGTTAATATTGTTTTATCGCAACAAAAAGATATAAGAATAAAAGAAATTAAAAAGATGTATACTGAAACAAATAGTTTAATTTCAAAAAAGAAAGAATGTATTTCAGGAAAAATTATTGAATACGAGGGCTTCGATGAAAATTCAGAGAAATTTCCATTCGATCAAATTGCTGAAAGTTGCAAATTGGAAAATAATTATAAAACAATTTCAGCAAGTTTTAATGGATATGAATGGAATTGCAATATGAGCTATTATCTTAAAAATGATACTGTTTTTTTTGTGCTAATGTCAACTGGTGCTGAGGGTTGTATATCTGAATACAGAATATATTTTGATAGTGTTGGTGAAATTATTCAGTTATTAGAAAAATCTAACGAATGTGATGGTAATTCACCACTCACTAACAAAGAAATTAAAGATGCTAAACAAATAGAAAATATTAAAACTATAATAATGCATAACAGAAGTAAAATTGATGAAATTTTAAAATCAAGTAGTTCGCATTAAAATAAATTCATGATAAAAACATTTACAATTTCTGGAATGACTTGCTCAAGCTGCGTTTTAATAATAAAAGATGCATTCAAAGATCTAATTACTGAAAATAAAATATCTATAAATCACAAAACAGGTGAAACTATAATTGAAACAGAAAACGAAGTTGACTTAAACAAATTTCGAGATGCACTAAAAAGATACCCAAAGTATCAAATCGAAAATATTTCTTTAAATCAGGATAAAAGTTCGTGGATAAATACATATAAACCCGTATTACTATTATTTTTTTATATTACCTTATTAAGTGTTATTGTATCATTTAATAAAGAAACTTTTGATTTTCACAAAGCAATGAATACGTTCATGGCTGGATTTTTTATCGCATTTTCTTTCTTTAAATTACTCAATTTAAAAGCATTTGCAGATAGCTATTCGATGTATGATATAATAGCTGAAAAAATAAAAATTTGGGGATATATCTATGCTTTTCTTGAACTGGTTCTGGGTATTTTATATGTATTAAATTTTAATCCGGTTTTATTAAACTCTTTTACTGCACTACTCATGAGTGTTAGTCTAATTGGTGTTTTAAAAAGTCTGTTAAATAAGAAAAAAATTCAATGTGCTTGCCTTGGAACAGTTTTTAACTTGCCAATGAGTACATTAACAATTGTTGAGGATAGTATAATGATTGTAATGAGTATAGCGATGTTGATTTTGTAATGGAATCAAATCATTTATTCATTTTCAAATAAATGCAAACTGAAAAATGATCGCTGTAACCTCCCAAATAATTGCCCCCAGCATAAGTCCTTAATGGCTGACCTAAATATTTTGGATTGGTTTCACATACTTCTGGAAAATTATTGATTTTGGCTGAAGAAAACGTGTATGATTTTTTACCTGAAGTATTAAATCCGCTTGAAATAATTATCTGATCGAACAAGTTCCATTTTCCTTTATGTGATAGTGTACCTTCCCCTTTTTGATGAATCTTCTCCATTGGATTATAAAAAACATTTTCTTTTGCATCATTTATAATATCTGTTGTTTTAAGTACATCTTTAATACTCTCATTAGTAGGGTCATCATTTAAATCTCCCATCACCATAATCTTAGCACTTTTATCTTTTGCTTGAATTGAGTCAGCTATATGTTTAGTAACTTTTGCTGCAGCAACTCTTAATGCATTTGATTTTTCTTCCCCTCCCCTTCTGGAAGGCCAATGACAAACTATGATGTGCGTAAGTTCGCCATTTAATTTTCCGCTAACCAATAATTGATCTCTAGTTGCTTTAGATGAATCTCCAGGAAGTTTAACTGTATATACTTTACTGCTCAACAAATCAAAATATTTCTTTTGGAAAAGTAAAGCAACATCAATTCCTCTTGCATCAGGTGAATTATAATGAACAATTTGATATTTTCTCGACTTAAGCTGTTTGTTATTTACCAAATCTACTAATACATTTTTGTTTTCAATTTCTGCTAAACCAATAATTGCTGCACCATCTTTTTGTTCATCAATACCTATTTTTGAAATTATTGAAGCAGTGTTATTTAATTTTTTAGAATAACGCTCTGAATTCCATTTGTTTTTTGAACTTGGTAACCATTCTTCATCATCAATAGCGGGATCATTGAGCGTGTCGTATAAATTTTCAACATTCCAGAAAGCTATAACAACTGATTTATTCTGAGCTTTTAAATGTAATATAGTAAATAGAAAAAACGATAGTACTATTAGTTTCTTTAATGAAAACATAAGTTTGAAAATTTAATTGATTTATTAATCTTGATTACGTTTTTTTACCATAGTTAAAATAGTTGCAATGGCAACAGTTTCACCGGTTTCATCATATACGTCAACTAGCCATTTCACAATTCCTTTTGCAATGTCTTCCGGATTTTTTTTCTCTTGATCAATTTTTTCTTTGCAGGTAAACCGAACGCCAATTGTACTTCCCATATAAACCGGTTTGGTAAAACGACATTCATCAATGCCGTAGTTTAATAATACAGGTCCTTTTTTCGCGTTTACAAACAAGCCGGCAGCTTTACTTAAAATGTAGTAACCATGAGCAACACGGCCGGTGAAAATGGTTCCATCTAAACTCGTAACATCCGTATGGGCATAAAAATGGTCACCACTTACGTTGGCAAAATTCACAACATCGGCATCGGTTACAGTGTGTTTGGCAGTAATTAATGTTTCT
>CAZTCG010000278.1:0-2910 GCA_964612005.1 uncultured Flavobacteriaceae bacterium
GATTTAGCACAGAATACAAAATCTTTTGCAGAGAGTAAGAAAATGGAATACGAAGCTTTTATTGATGGATTAGATAAAGATTTACTAAGTAAAATAAAAACCATTGAACAAAATAGTTTAGCATCAACATCTAAACAAACTACAAATTCAACAACTAATTCGGATGTTGATTCTAATGAGTCAACTGCTAATTCAGTTCAGTATTCTGAATCATATATCAATAAACTAAATGCTCTCGAAAAAGAGTTTGAACGGTTAGAAGCCAAAGGTAAACCGGATGTAAGTGTAGAAGAGTTTGAAAAAAGAAATGTTGTAATTAATAAAATGATTGAAATTATTAATCAGGAAATAAGTCAATTAAACAGTGTAGCTTCAAATTACGATGAAAATAAAAAACAAGATTACATAAGTTTAGCAAATCAGCTGGCTAATAAAAAATCAAGTTTAGAAAATAAAATTGCTGATAATATTACTTCGATTAAGAATATCAAATCAAAAGATACAACTACGGCAATTGTATCTAATTCAAATGTAAATACTACTGATTCAAACACAACAAAAACAAGCGAATCTACTGCTACAAATAATTCAGAGACTAATAATGTTCAAAACAACAAAACTGTTGATGATAAAAATAATGTTGAAGTTAAACAGGATGCAAATGATGCTACCAAAATAGCAAGTAACCAGACAGATAATTCAGATTCAAATAATGAAAAACAAATTACAGATAATAATTCTTCCGCTTCAACAACCACAAATGATGCTAAAGAAAACAAATCAGTAAAAACAGTAGTGCTTGATAATAAATCAACAAATACAACAAACTCAACTAATACTGCGAACTCAACTAATACAACTAACTCAACTAATGCTAAAAATGCTTCTAATGAAGAGATTATAGCGAATACGAAAAATAATTTAAACGAATCAACAAATGCAAATAATAATACAAAAAAGGAAAATGCTACTACTAACTCAATAAAATCGAATACAACTACTTCTGTAAAAGGTAGAGGTTTTGAGATTTTAAATGAAGTAGCTTATTCTGAATCAAAACCAATACCGGTTGATGTGAAATTACCTGAAGGGATTATTTTTGCAGTTCAGATAGGGGCATTTAGAAATCCAATACCAAATAATTTGTTTAAAGGCTTATCTCCTTTGCGAGGTGAAACTACAGGTAAGGGATTAATTCGTTATCAGGCAGGTAAATTTGATCAGTTTGAAGATGCTAATGGAGTTAAAAATGATTTGAAAAAAATGGGTTATCGCGATGCATTTGTCGTTGTGTATAAAGATGGTAATAGAATTCCATTACCTGATGCTATTGCAGAACTCAAAAACAAAGGTATCTCCATCAAACAAGATGATAATCAGACTGCAGGAATAACATCCAATTCAAATATTCCTCCTGCTAATGAAATTATTACCAAAATGAATGAGGTTGCCGTTAATAATGGTAATAACCAATTACCAGATGAATTAAGAGGTAACACTAATGAATCATTTGTTGTTTCAACAGATGTAACACAAGTGCAAGGGTTATTTTATACAGTACAAGTTGGTTTATTTTCTGGTAAGGTCAATGCATCCAAGTTATATAATTTAAATCCATTGTTTACTGATAAAATTCAGTCAAATGCATTTAGATACACAGCAGGTATCTATACATCTATTGATAAGGTAAAATCAGATCGTTTGAAGGTGGTTGATTTAGGAATCAGAGATGCATTTGTCTCTGCATATTTAAATGGTCAACGAATAAAAATCAGTGATGCTATTTCAAAAATAAATGCAGGTGAAAAATTTAATTTCCCAACTGAACAACCAATACGTTTTTCCTCAGGAAATAACGAAAATGTTATTCAGTCAATTGTTCAAGATCAACCAGCAACTAATAAAACTGATGCCAATTTAACTGTAGAGAATTCGATAAATCCGGAAAAGGGAATTGTATTTAAAATTCAAATTGGTGCTTACAGAAAACAAGCTAATAAAGAAGTAAAATCTAAATTTTCACGTATCAAAAACTTAAAAATTGATACACAACAAATAAATGATTTATACGTTTACAGTGCAGGTTTATTTACTGATATGAACACTGCTCGCCCTGCTCTTGAATCAGTGAAACAGTTAGGTATCGAAGATGCCTTTATTTGTGTGTATCGCGACGGAAAAAAACTTTACGGAGAAGAAGCAGCTAAATTAATGGGTAGAAGATAGTAGTTCAAATACTACGGTATATTCATGTATTTATGAGTCTGTAATGAAACCCGCCAGTTAGTATTTACTTTTACAAAATCTACAATTAATGGCATCATTTCATTTCGCTTACTCCATTCGGGTTGTAAATACAACAGACAATTTTTATTCACTTTTTCTGCTTCTTGTTTTGCCCATTCAAAATCATGTTTGTTAAAAACAATAATTTTTAATTCATTGGCAATCTTGTAGATTTCATCTTTTGGAGGCATTGTTTTTTTTGGTGATAAACAAATCCAGTCCCAGGTTCCGGTCAAAGGGTAAGCACCTGAAGTTTCAATAAATGTTTCAATGCCTTCATTTTTCAAAAGCTTTGTTAGTTCGATTAAATTATATTGAAGCGGTTCGCCTCCTGTAATGACTACTGATTTAGCAGAGTAGGAGTGGACTTCTTGAATTAGCTGATCTAATTGCGTGAGCGGATGTATATTGGCATCCCAACTTTCTTTTACATCACACCAATGACAGCCAACATCGCATCCACCAATTCTGATGAAATAAGCTGCTTTTCCTGTATTATTACCTTCACCCTGAATGGTATAAAATTGCTCCATCACGGGCAATAGTTCCCCATTATTTAATAGCTTCTGTTGATCCTCAGTTAATCCGGAGAGTTTATAATGCATGTGTAAATAACGCTATTAA
>CAZTCG010000279.1:0-2166 GCA_964612005.1 uncultured Flavobacteriaceae bacterium
AAGGAAAAAGAAAGAATCAATAAATTAAAAGAAGAGGTTGAAGAACGCCACCAGGAAATCATTGATAGCGTAAATTATGCAAAGCGCATTCAGCATGCATTGCTTGCGAGCAAACAACTTCTTGATAAGCACCTGAACGACTATTTTATTTTTTTCCAACCCAAAGACATTGTAAGTGGTGATTTTTATTTTGCTGATGCGATCTCTGACGATGTTTTTAGCATTGTAACCGCTGATAGCACCGGGCATGGAGTTCCGGGCGCAATCATGAGTATCTTAAATATTTCTTGCCTAAATGATGCAACACGTGGCAATAAATTAATCCTACCTAACGAAATTTTCGATTACACCCGTTCGCGTGTTATGCACCACATGGCCAACGATGGCAGTGAAGAAGGTGGTAAAGATGGGATGGATGCAGTAATTTGTAATTTTAATTTTAAAGAAAATTTACTGCAGTTTGCAGCTGCAAATAATCCACTATGGTTAATTCGCAATAACGAATTAATAGAATACAAACCCGACAAAATGCCTGTTGGTAAACCAATGGGCGAACTGGCACCATTTACACTTCAGCAAATTGAATTACAGAAAAATGATTTAATCATCATGATTACCGATGGATTCCCTGATCAGTTTGGCGGACCAAAAGGTAAAAAATTCATGTACAAAAACCTGAAAGAATTATTGGTTCAATTGAGCAACAAACCACTTGAACAAGTGAAACAAGAATTAAAAAACACCTTCGACGATTGGCGTGGCAACATGGAGCAAGTTGATGATGTGCTTGTTTTTGGCGTGAGGGTTTGAATTTAAATTGATTTGAATCATAAAATCTAAAAAACTGGGCTTATCTTTGTAATCCATTGAAAACAAAAAATGACATACGTTCGTTAAGCCAGGAAGAATTAACTGCAGTTTTTAAAAATTTGAACGAGCCCGCTTTTAGAGCCAAACAAGTGTATAATTGGTTGTGGCAAAAATGTATTGCAAATTTTGAGGAAATGTCAAATCTTTCTAAAGATTTGAGATCAAAATTAGAAGCTGAATTTTTTATTGCCCCGGTTTGCATTTCTGAAATGCAGGTGAGCAGCGACCGAACCATTAAATGCGCCATGAAACTGCACGACGATAAAATTGTTGAAAGCGTTTTAATTCCTACTGATACACGTATGACTGTTTGTATTTCATCGCAAGTGGGCTGCAGTTTAACCTGCAAATTTTGCGCAACCGGAAAATTAAAACGTTTACGTAATCTCACCGCCGGTGAAATTTTTGATCAGGTGGCTTTGGTTAAAAAATTATCAGAAGAAAAATACGGACAACCACTCACCAATATAGTTTACATGGGTATGGGTGAACCATTATTAAATTATCGTGAAGTAATTGAGTCAGTAAATCATATTACTTCACAGCAAGGTTTAGGTTGGTCGGCAAAACGCATTACTGTTTCAACAGCAGGTGTTGCCAAAATGATTCGTCAGTTAGGCGACGATGAAGTGAAATTTAATTTAGCACTTTCCTTGCACGCTGCCAACGATGAAAAACGTAATTACATCATGCCTATTAATGAAACTAACTCATTAAATAATTTGGCAGACGCAATGAATTATTACTATTCCAAAACCGGAAATAAAATAACATTTGAGTACATCGCATTCAAGGATTTTAATGATGGCCTTGATGATGCTAAGGAATTGGCGAAGTTTTGTGCTCGCGTTCCTTCCAAAGTAAACATCATCGAATATAATCCTATTGATGATGGGGAATTTCAGCAAACTACACCTGAGCGATTAAATGCATTTTATCAATACTTAGCAGGAAAAGGCATTGTAGTAAACGTGCGCAGAAGCAGAGGAAAAGATATTGACGCTGCCTGCGGACAACTAGCCAATAAAAACAAATCTGCCGATCGTGTTTTTAAAGCTTAATCATAAAATAGATTCCATTTTTTTTCGTTATCTCTATGCGATAACTATTTTTAGATACAATAAATGAGTATTTATTCCCAAAAAAACCGCTGGAAAATTTTACTTGCTTTTTTGGCAATACTCATAGTAATTGCCTCATTGTGGTACACCAATCGATTAGTTAAAAAAATTTCGAACGATGAACGCAGTAAATTAGAACTTTGGGCAAAAGCCATTCCGAAAAAAGCAAATCTCG
>CAZTCG010000279.1:2176-2909 GCA_964612005.1 uncultured Flavobacteriaceae bacterium
AGTTTTTTATTTGAAGAAATAAAAAATGAAGAACGAAAAAAAGCTGAATTTTATGCTAAAGCAACTCAAAAAATTACAACAAGCGAATTGTTTGAGATTAATGAAATGACTGCCTTTATTCTTGAATTTATCCGAAGCAATACAACCATTCCGGTAATTCTTACTGATGGTACTAAAATCAATGGTTCCAGAAATCTTGATTCCTTAAAAGAAAAAGACGAAACCTACTTAATGCAGCAATTGGAAATCATGAAAAAAAATAATCCTCCAATTGAATTTGAATATTATAAAGGCAAAAAAAATTATCTATACTATAATGATTCAAAAGTTTTTGCTGAAATTAAACTCGTATTCGATAGTTTAACGCGCTCATTTATTTCTGAAGTAGTAAGTAACACTGCTTCCGTTCCGGTAATATATACCGACTCTACACAGCAAAACATTATTGCAAGTGGTAATATAGATTCGTTAACATTATCAAACAATAAATTACTTTCTGCACGCATATTAAAAATGTCAGGAGAAAATAAACCCATTGAAATAGAATTGGAAAAAGGAATTAAACACTATATTTTTTATGAGGAATCTACTTTACTCAAACAATTAAAATACTATCCATATATTCAATTTACAGCAATTGGCATATTTTTATTAATTGCCTATTCATTATTTAGCACAGCTCGCAAATCAGAACAAAATCAGGTTTGGGTGGGCATGAGTAAAGAAACTGCTC
>CAZTCG010000280.1:0-1244 GCA_964612005.1 uncultured Flavobacteriaceae bacterium
TGCAATTTGCATGGTTGGATTGGTAGGTGTTTCTAGCCAAATTAATTTAGTGTTAGTATTTATTAATGACAAAATGTTATTGCTATCGTTCATATTCACAAAATGGAACTTAATCCCATAATTTGCGAAAACTTTGGTAAACATTCTGTATGAACCGCCATATAAATCGTCACCAGTAACTACTTCATCACCCGGTCTCAATAATTTTATAACCGCGTCTATGGCACCCATTCCGCTTGAAAAACACAAACAATGTTTTCCATCTTCTAATGCTGCAATATTTTTTTGTAATGCTTCACGGGTTGGATTTTTCCCTCTTGCATAAGCAAAACCTTTATGTTTTCCAGGGTATTCCTGAACATAAGTTGATGTTTGAAATATTGGTGTCATGATTGCACCGGTTGTTGGGTCAGGTTCTGCACCTGCATGTATAGCCTTAGTGCCAAATTTCATTTCTTTAGTAGCCATATCTAATTAAAATTCAGATTTTATTTCAGTTTAAAACGATAATCTGCAAATATTAAGAAAATGTTATTGAAAAACTAATCTTACACATAAATAAATTACCGTTCCTACAAGAATTTAACTTGTTATTAGCCAATTAATTTTTGGTATATTCGCATGCTGAAAAAAATGGAAATATTGATAAAAAAAATTCAAATGGTCGACCTTAAAACTCAGTACTTAAACATTAAGGAAGAGGTTGACAAAGGAATACAAGAAGTAATTAATAATACCGCATTTATTAATGGTCCTGCTGTAAAAGAATTTCAGGCAGATCTTGAAAATTACTTACAAGTAAAACACGTAATACCTTGTGCAAACGGAACCGATGCATTGCAAATTGCCATGATGGCGCTTGGATTAAAACAAGGCGATGAAGTGATTACTGCTGATTTTACTTATGTAGCTACTGCCGAGGTAATTGGTTTGTTAGGTTTAACTCCTGTTTTAGTGGATGTTTATCCAGACATATTTACCATTGATGTAGAGGCCATTGAAAAAGCCATTACTGCTAATACAAAAGCAATTGTGCCTGTTCATTTATACGGACAATGTGCCGAAATGGAAAAAATTATGGCCTTGGCAAAAAAATACAATTTATACTTAATTGAGGATGTTGCGCAGGCAATTGGAGCTGATTACATTTTTGCTGATGGAACTCGCAAAAAAGCCGGAACAATTGGTACAATTGGTTGCACATCTTTTTTTCCAAGCAAAAATTTAGGATGTTACGGAGATGG
>CAZTCG010000280.1:1254-2905 GCA_964612005.1 uncultured Flavobacteriaceae bacterium
ATGTACACCAACGATGATGAATTGGCAAAGAAAATGCGCATGATTGCCCACCACGGACAATCGGTTCAATATGTACACGATGTACTAGGAGTTAATTCACGTTTAGATACAATTCAAGCTGCTATTTTAAAAGTAAAATTGAAACATTTGGATGAATATGCAGCTGCAAGAAATAATGCAGCTTCCTATTATGACAAACGTTTTGCAGGCAACTCTAAAATTCTAATTCCTAAACGCAATCAACATTCAACCCACGTATTTCATCAATACACTTTGCAATTGGTTGATGTTGACAGAACTAAATTGAGAGAATATTTACAAAGCAAAAATATTCCATCTATGATTTATTACCCTATTCCTTTGCACATGCAAAATGCATACAAGAGCGAACGATACAAGCAAGGTGATTTTCCGGTAACGGAAAAATTATGTGCATCCGTAATTTCTTTACCAATGCATACAGAAATGGATGAAGAAACTTTAGAATATATTGCAAGTTCAGTGCTTGAATTTTTAGGGAATTAATTAAATCATAAATAAACTTATAACCCATCACTCATAACTCATAACTAATTAAAATGAATATAGCAGTAGTAGGCACAGGATATGTAGGATTGGTAACAGGAACCTGCCTTGCAGAAACTGGCAACAATGTAATTTGTGTTGATATCAACGAAGAAAAAGTAAATAAAATGCGTGCAGGTGAAGTTCCGATTTATGAACCTCACTTGGATGTTTTGTTTCATCGTAATATCAAAGCGGGCAGATTAAAATTCACCACGAATCTTAATGAAGCAATTGAAAAAGCAAAAATTATTTTCTTGGCATTACCAACTCCTCCGGGCGAAGATGGCAGTGCTGATTTAAGTTATATTCTTGGTGTTGCTGATGATTTAGGCAAAATCATGAAAGATTACAAAGTAATCGTGGATAAAAGCACCGTACCGGTTGGTACTGCAGAAAAAGTAGATGCAGCCATCCGTAAAAATTTTAAAGGAGAATTTGATGTAGTATCCAATCCTGAATTTTTACGTGAGGGTTTTGCCGTGGATGATTTTTTAAAACCTGATCGTGTGGTTGTCGGAACTCGTTCCGAAAAAGCAAAACAAGTGATGGATGAATTGTACAAACCTTATGTGCGTTCAGGAAATCCAATCATTTTTATGGATGAAAAATCAGCTGAACTAACCAAGTATGCTGCAAATGCTTTCCTTGCTACTAAAATTACCTTCATGAATGAAATAGCCAACCTTTGCGAAAAACTAAATGCAGATGTGGACATGGTTCGTATTGGTATTGGAAGTGATGACCGTATTGGTAAACGTTTCCTTTTCCCAGGCATTGGTTACGGCGGAAGTTGTTTCCCTAAAGATGTTCAGGCATTAGCAAAATCAGCATCCGAAGCGAGTTACGATTTCAAGATTTTATCTTCGGTGATGGATGTGAATGAAAAACAAAAAACCATCATCATCCCAAAAATAAAACAGTATTTTAATCAGGATTTAAAAAGCAAGCATTTTGCCATGTGGGGATTAGCATTTAAACCAGACACGGATGATATACGTGAAGCACCAGCACTTTACATTATTGATGAGTTGTTAGCAGCAGGAGCAACAATTTCTGCTCACGATCCTGAAGCGATGAATAATGT
>CAZTCG010000281.1:0-2902 GCA_964612005.1 uncultured Flavobacteriaceae bacterium
AATTGTTTCAAGTAATATAAACAGATATGCAGGTGACACCCTCCAAGCTAATTCAATTCTTGGTCCTATTACTGCCAATTCAAATTCATCACAGCGAGATGAAAAAATAAAACTAGAACTGATGCAGCAAAAAACCGAAATGGTTAATGATTTATTTGAGGAATTGGTGAGTATTAATGTTTACAAAAATTACAAACCTCAATTAGATACTTTGTTGCTAGATTCACTTATACGAGTTAAATTTATTGAACATGGAATTAAATGGAACTATTTATATCGCATTTCGCAAGATGAAACAATTGCTGTGAATGACTTTAAAAAATCAACTCCAACATGCGATACTTCGGGATGTTATTTTAAGGTTAGTTTATCTCCTAACAATGTTTTTATTCAGCCCTCTTATCTTTCGGTGTATTTTCCAAAACATAAAACGTATTTATTTAAAACCTTATGGGTAATGTTACTTGCCTCAGCACTCATTATCATTATTCTATCACTTTCTTTTTATTATACTATATCAACTATTAATCGCCAAAAAAAATTATCGGCAATTAAAAATGATTTTATTAGTAATATGACGCATGAATTTAAAACGCCTATCTCAACTATTTCATTAGCAAGTGAAATGCTCAATGATCAAACCATCATTAAAACTCCCGAAAAAATTGAACGATTTGTGAAAATGATCAGAGATGAAAATAAACGATTAAGTGTTTTGGTAGAAAGTATTTTACAAACATCAATTTTAGACAAGGGTAAAATAAAATTAAAGTCGGATTTATTAAACATACATGAAATTATTGAGCAGGCTATTCAAAATATTCAAATTCAAATCGATCAGCGTAATGGTAGTTTAACCCATCACTTTTTAGCCACTCAACCTTTGTTCCATGGCGATAGGGTACATATTACTAATATTGTTTATAATCTTTTAGATAATGGTATAATTTTTTCTGTTCGAGATATCGGAATTGGCATAAGTAAAGACAACATTAAAAAGATTTTTGATAAGTTTTATCGTATTCCAACCGGAAACGTTCATAACATTAAAGGATTTGGACTTGGCTTAAGTTATGTAAAAGCGGTAGTAGAAAAACACGGAGGTCACATACAGGTAGAGAGTGAGTTAAACAAAGGATCAACATTTAAAATAATTTTACCAAAGCAAACAGAAAGTAATAACTAAAAACAAATAATATGAATACTGAAAAATTAAAAATATTGTTAGTAGAAGATGACCCTAATTTAGGGATTTTACTTCAGGAGTATTTGGACGCAAAAGGATATCAGACAAAATTAGGGAAAGATGGAAAAGAGGGTTATGATTTGTTTTGCAAGAGTGATTATGATTTAATTTTATTGGATGTGATGATGCCTTTTAAAGATGGATTAACATTGGCAAAGGAAATCCGTGTCACCAACAAACAAATTCCAATTATTTTCCTTACTGCAAAATCTATGAAAGAAGACACGCTGGAAGGATTTAATGCCGGTGCAGATGATTACATTACGAAGCCATTTAGTATGGAAGAATTATTAGTTCGTATTCAAGCTGTATTAAGAAGATCAAACAAACAAATTGCCATTAGTAATCAGCAAACTCAATTTGAAATTGGGGCTTATAAATTTGACAGTGAAAAACAAATGTTAGATTATAATGGGAATTCATTGAAGTTAACTACTAAAGAGTCAGGATTACTTCGTCTTTTATGCATACACAAAAATGATGTGTTAGACCGAAATTTTGCTTTGAAAACTATTTGGCATGACGATAATTACTTCAACGGAAGAAGTATGGATGTTTATATTGCTAAACTAAGAAAGTACCTTAAAGACGATCAAAAGGTAGAAATCATAAACATACACGGAAAGGGATTTAAACTACTGGTAAATTCGTAATGAATTTACCAGTAGCTTTTGCCTAATTTAAATGCTATTAATTACCAATTGCGGCAATAATATCATGTTTAGTGATGATATGAACAGAGCCGCCCAAATCTTTTACCAGCACGGCATTGTTTTCTTTTGAAATTAATTTTGATACTTCTTCTAGCCCTAAATTACCATCAATAATAGGAAAAGGCTTTTGCATTAATTGCTCTACGTTTGATTGTTTTAATCCTTCGTTTTGAATTAATTGTGCAAATACATAATTATCATTTAGCGCACCAACATGTTCGTGTCCTTTCATTACAGGAATTTGAGAGATGTTGTATTTTGTCATTAAATTTACTGCATCGCTTATTGGAGTTTCAGGGTTCACAGTAATTAATTTTTTGTCTTTATGATTTTTGATTAGGTCAACTGCTTTTGGCTTTTTCACCTCTAAAAAACCTCTGTCGCGCATCCAATCATCGTTAAACATTTTCCCTAAATATCTTGTTCCGTGATCATGAAAAATCACCACTACTACATCCCCTTCTTTAAAAAGGTGTTTCATTTGAACAAGACCTGCCATTGCTGAACCAGCTGAGTTTCCAACAAAAATACCTTCTTCTCGAGGAATACGACGAGTCATAACAGCAGCATCTTTATCTGTCACTTTTTCAAAGTGATCGATAATATTAAAATCAACATTTTGCGGTAAAAAATCTTCGCCAATACCTTCGGTGATGTATGGGTAAATTTCGTTTTTATCAAAAATTCCAGTTTCCTTGTATTTTTTAAAAACTGAACCGTAAGTATCGATGCCTAAAACTTTAATGTTTGGATTTTTTTCTTTTAAGTATTTACCCGTGCCACAAATGGTTCCGCCGGTACCCACACCAACAACCAAATGTGTAATTTTGCCACCTGTTTGTTCCCAAATTTCAGGTCCGGTTTGTTCGTAATGAGCCACGGCATTACTTGGGTTATCGTATTGATTTGGCTTCCATGAGTTTGGAATTTCATTAACCAAACG
>CAZTCG010000282.1:0-2901 GCA_964612005.1 uncultured Flavobacteriaceae bacterium
CTGATCCTTGGGCTGGAATAATTGAGAAATACTCAAAAGGCAGCAAGCATTCAGGTTCAGTTCGTAATTTCACCAATTTTGGTGTTTTCATTGAGCTAGAAGAAGGTGTTGATGGATTAATTCACATCAGCGATTTATCTTGGAGCAAAAAAATCAAACATCCATCAGAATTCTGTAAAGTAGGTGATAAAATTGATGTTGTAGTTCTTGAAATCGACTCTGAAAACAGAAGATTAAGTTTAGGTCACAAGCAATTAGAAGATAATCCTTGGGATGTTTTTGAATCTGTATTTACTGAAGGTTCAGTACACCAAGGAACTATTACTTCTATCAGCGATAAAGGTGCTGTTGTTGGTTTAACTTATGGTGTTGAAGGATTTTGTCCTGGTAAGCATTTAGTTAAAGCTGATGGTTCTACAGGTAAAATGGAAGAAGTTCTTGATTTTAAAGTGATTGAATTTAGTAAAGATGCTAAGAAAATCATTGTTTCTCATGCACGTACTCATGAAGAGGCAAAAGAAAATGCAAGAAATAATGAGCGTGATGTTAAAAAAGCAGAGCGTGAAGAAACCAAAAAAGCTGTTAAAAAAATGAAAGATAACAATGAAAGAACAACTTTAGGTGATATTTCTGCGTTATCTGATTTAAAAGACAGATTGGACGGTAAAAAATAATCGAAAAACACCGGCATTTTTGGGTTGATGCCGAAAAAAACTAACGCCATGGTTTTTTGTTTTTCGACAAAGCCCCCGAAGCAATTCGGGGGCTTTTTTTTTGATTTAATTTTGAATCAATCTTTTCAAAAGCTTCATTTTTGCAGGCTTTGTATTTTTTTGGAATAGGGTAGCAGCTATTAATTATTTCTGCAGTTATAAGTAAAGCTACAAAGAGTATTGTTGAGAGATATAACTTATTAGTTGTCATTTTAATTCATTAAAAAGCAGGCGCATTTTGCGCCTGCTTCATTTACAAAAAATAATTTTTGTAGTTTTTAATCATTTATAGTATTCCACTTCACTTACCAACACAACTACTATCAATTAACAATTATGTTAATCAACAATCATAAAAACAGGATGAAAATAATGTAATGCTTAGAAGTATAAAATGTAACCATTCATTTTAAAAAATGATAGTTTGACCAGTTACATATTATTTGTGTGACATAAAAGCTAGATAAATTTTCAATCTGTTTTTAAGTCCAGTTTAATATTAACATGTAAATGTAAATAAGGATTTAGTAGCCTTTACTAATTGATTTTAAAGAAGTATAATTTTGATTTATGCTATCAAAGTATGGTAATATCAAAAAAGTTATTTTACTCTTACTTGTGAATTTTACTATTGTATCATGTAAAAGTAAAAAAGATATAAGTGATTCAAAATCAAGTAAAAATGATGATAAAATCACTTCAAAATACGCTCTTTTATTAAAAACAAGTGAGCAGAATATAACTAATAGTAAACTATATTCATTTATAGATTCATGGTACGGGACACCTTATAAGTTTGGTGGTAATGATAAAAATGGAATTGATTGTTCTGGTTTTGTATTTAAATTATACGAGCAGGTTTATTTAACTAAAACACCAAGAACCACTTCGGAGCTCAACGATTTAGTAAAAGATATAAAAAAGAAAGATTTAAAAGAAGGTGACTTGGTGTTTTTCAAAACTGATACAAAAAAAGTTTCCCATGTCGGTGTTTATTTAATGAACAATAAATTTGTTCATGCAAGCAGCAAAAAAGGAATAATGATTAGCGACTTAAACGAAGAATATTTTGAGAAGTCATATTACAAAGGAGGCAGATTAAAATAATCTGCCTCAATAATTTACTATGAAATATTAATTTTAGTGTCTCTCTAAATTTGAAAAGAAGAAATTAGCTTCAATAGCAGCATTTTCATCGCTATCAGAACCATGAACAGCATTAGCTGCAATTGATTTAGCAAATAATTTACGTATTGTTCCTTCAGCAGCTTTAGTTGGATCTGTTGCACCAATTAAAGTTCTGTAATCTGCAACAGCATTTTCTTTTTCAAGAACTGCAGCTACAATAGGACCAGAAGTCATATAATCTACTAATTCGCCATAAAATGGACGTTCTTTGTGAACTTCATAAAATGAACCTGCTTGTTCGCGAGTTAATTTTAAATATTTCATTGAAATAATACGAAATCCAGCTTCGTTTATTTTTGCTAAAATAGGACCGATGTTGTTAGCTTCAACAGCATCCGGTTTAATCATTGTAAATGTAATTTTTCCTGACATAGTATTTTTTTTGGAGTGCAAAAGTAATTATTTTTTTAGATACTCCTTAATAATTAAATCGCAACGTTTAATCGAACTTTTCATCCATTCCAATAAAATATCGTCTTTTTCTGCTTCAGTTAGTTGATACGAAATATTTGACTTTCGTAAACGTGAAGTAAGCTCATACATGCTTAATGCTGCAGATACGCTTATATTGAAGCTTTCCGTAAATCCATACATCGGAATGCGCACAAATTCATCGGCATTATTTCTTACATCATCTGTGATGCCATCTATTTCAGTACCAAAAATCAAGGCAATTTTATTATCAATGGTTAATTGATCCAATGTACAATCTTTTTCATGCGGCGTGGTTGCCACAATTTTATAACCATTTTGCTTTAATGATTGCAGGCAATTAATGGTGTTATTGTTTTCTTTCTCAGAATGTCGATGAATGCTTAACCAAGATGAAGCACCCATATCAACATCGGTGCTGATTTTATACTTGTTTCTGTTTTCAATAAAATGCACATCCTGAATCCCGAAACAATCGCAACTGCGTAAAACAGCGCTTGCATTATGTGCCTGATAAATATCTTCTAACACAACAGTAATGTGTCGTGTTCGTTCGTTGATGATATCA
>CAZTCG010000283.1:0-2823 GCA_964612005.1 uncultured Flavobacteriaceae bacterium
TATTGTATTGACGAAAAAAAATGGCTGGAAGTAAGAAGCTGTTTTGAATTATTTTTTGAAGTACAACCAACCCCAATTAATTGTTGCAAATAATATGTATCCGAAAATTTTACACCTCATTCAGCAACTGGAAAAAGAATTTGACACTATTCCGGAAAGCAGAAAAAAAATCTTAGAACACATTTCTGCTTACATTGCTGAAAAGCAATTAACGAGTAAAAACATACAACTAATGTATGTTTGCACGCATAATTCCAGAAGAAGCCACCTTGGACAAATATGGGCAAAAGTAGCGGCAGATTATTATCAGATAAATAAAGTGAGTACATTTTCTGGTGGCACAGAAGTTACAGCATTTAACATGAATGCAATTAATGCATTAAAAAGAGCAGGTTTTATAATTAAACCAAAATCAGAAGGAGTAAATACTGAATATGAAGTGATGCACTCCAATGAAAATCAGCCTAGCATTTGTTATTCGAAGTTGTTTTCTGATTTAAAAAATCCACAAAAAGAATTTGCAGCTATTATGACATGTAGTGATGCAGATGAAAATTGTCCGTTTATTTCGGGTGTTGAGTTACGGATTGCAACTACTTACCACGATCCTAAAAATTTTGATAATACCCCTCTTCAAGATCAAATGTATGATGAACGTTGCAGGCAAATTGCCCTGGAAACATGTTATGTGTTTTCAACTGTAAAAAGAAAAATAAAATAAGATTACATAATAATTTTTAATGAAAAAATATTTAGCAGAAAGTATAGGAACCTTTGCCATTATTTTTTGTGGCACAGGTGCAATTATTGTTAATAATGAAACAGGTGGGGCAATTACTCATGCAGGAATTGCAGCTGTGTCGGGTTTAATAGTAGCAGCTATGATTTATACATTAGGAGAAATTTCAGGAGCCCACTTCAATCCTGCAGTAACTATATCATTTTGGCTGGCAAATACATTTCCTACAAAAGAAATTTTACCTTATTTGATTAGTCAGTTGACGGGAGCAATTGTTGCCAGTTTAACATTGCATTTTTTATTCCCAACTAATGTACTTCTTGGATCTACATTGCCAAGTGGTAATGCCATGCAATCATTTGTATTAGAGTTTATACTTACATTCTTACTTATGTTTACCATTTTGCATGTAGCAAAAGGAAGTAAAGAACAAGGCTTGTTTGCAGGTATGGCAATTGGTTCTGTAGTATTATTAGAAGCCATGTTTGCAGGTCCAATTTGTGGAGCATCTATGAATCCTTTCCGTTCGCTTAGCCCAGCATTGGTTTCAGGACACACAGAACATATTTGGATTTATTTAACAGCTCCTTTTCTAGGTGCTTTCTCATCTGTTTTAGTTTGGAAAATAATGAAGCAAGAAAAAAATTAATTCATTTCCTTTTTCAAAAATTCTCCGGTATAACTTTTTTTCTCTTTTATTAATTGTTCGGGTGTTCCCTGAAAAAGAACCTGGCCACCTTTTGCACCGCCTTCCGGACCAATATCAATAATGTAATCGGCAACTTTAATCATATCCATATTGTGCTCAATTACCAACACCGTATTGCCGTTATCAACCAATCTATTCAACACTTCCAATAAAATACGAATGTCTTCAAAATGCAAACCAGTTGTTGGTTCATCTAAAATATAAAAGGTATTACCAGTATCGCGTTTGCTTAATTCGGTAGCGAGTTTTACGCGTTGCGCTTCACCACCAGAAAGTGTGGTGGCTTGTTGGCCAAGTGTAATGTAGCCCAAACCTACATCCTGCAAAGTTTTTATCTGACGGTAAATGGAAGGAATGTTTTCAAAAAACTCACATGCCGTATCAATGGTCATGTTCAACACATCGCTTATTGATTTGCCTTTGTACCTTACTTCCAAGGTTTCGCGGTTATAACGTTTGCCCATGCACTCATCACATTGTACATACACATCAGGCAAGAAATTCATCTCGATGGTTTTTACACCTGCACCCATGCAGGTTTCGCAACGTCCGCCTTTAACATTGAACGAAAAACGACCTGGCTTGTACCCGCGAATATTTGCCTCGGGCAAAGCAGCAAATAAATTTCGAATGTCAGTAAACACATTGGTGTAAGTTGCCGGGTTGCTTCTTGGTGTTCTGCCAATAGGAGATTGATCAATATCAATTACCTTGTCAATATGTTCAATGCCTTTTAATTCTTTGTAAGCAAGTGGTTTTTTTTCAGAACGGTAAAAATGATTGCTTAAAACAGGATACAAGGTTTCATTAATGAGCGTTGATTTACCGGAGCCTGACACGCCAGTAACACAAATTAATTTCCCTAAAGGAAAATCAACTGTAATGTTTTTAAGATTATTTCCTGATGCGCCTTTTAACACCATTTTTTTTCCGTTTCCTTTTCTTCTTTTTTCAGGTATGGCGATTAATCGTTTTCCTGTTATGTATTCGGATGTTAAAGTTGGGAAACGTAATAATCTGTTGGGTACATCTGCTGCAACTACTTTGCCTCCATGTATTCCGGCACCCGGACCAATATCAATCACATAATCCGATTCAACAATCATGTCTTTATCGTGCTCCACAACAATAACCGAATTACCAATATCTCGTAATTGCTTAAGGGCATCAATTAATTTAGAATTATCGCGCTGATGCAAACCAATACTTGGCTCATCCAAAATATATAAAACCCCTACTAATTGAGATCCTATTTGAGTTGCTAATCGAATCCGTTGCGCCTCTCCCCCACTTAAACTTCTGGTAGGCCTTGACAGTGCTAAATAATCTAAACCCACATTCAATAAAAAAACAATTCGTTTTCTAATCTCCTTCA
>CAZTCG010000284.1:0-2807 GCA_964612005.1 uncultured Flavobacteriaceae bacterium
AGTCGTTTCTTTTGTTGAAGAAGCCCAAACCGGTGATTTGGCTTTTTTTGATAACGAAGAGGGTAGGATCATCCATGTTGGTATTGTGTTGAATGATGCTCACATTATTCATGCTTCGGGTAAAGTAAGGATTGATAAGTTTGATCACTTTGGTATTTTTCATACTGAAAGAAAAAAATACTCTCATCAACTACGGGTAATTAAACGAATATTTTAGTTCACTTAGTTTTATTAGAATCAAGATAAAACATTTATATAATTCAATGCACAAGCTTAAAATTCATTCAGAATATGGAGTTTTTTATAATTAAGGGTAGACGATTTAAATTAAAATACCCCCGCCTCAATTTGTTTAATAGCGATTTCAATCAGTCGATCATCTCCATTAGGATCATATTCGCTTTTTAAATTAGAGCCAAATAAGCGGGCTAAACTTTGCCACATGAATGCAGAAAAACTACCTCTCAATTGTTTTACTAAATCATATGAGGTATTTCCTGTTTCACGATCAATCAACTTTATTAAAATCTTACCCTGATTAACACTCAGGTTTTTGAGTTCCTCTCCAAATTCTTTTTGTAATTGTTTCTCTGCAGCCGCCATGTATTTTTTTCTCATCTCCTCATCAGGCATATTCTTAAGTTCTCGCTCATATTGTTTTAAACGAGCCGCAGCCATGATTGCATAAGGATATACTTTTTTTACGTTATGTTTTAATCTTGTCCATTGCTCATATTTACGCTTGGTAGCAAAAGGCATTTGTTCCTCCACAATTAGCCAAGGAAGTGAAAAATAGGCAAAGGTATCAGGGCCAACTACAATACCTTGTGCAATAATTGGTTCTTGTTTAAATTCAGGATTTGATTGAGTAAAAACACGAAAAGAATAAATTAAACAGGCAAATAGAATTAAAGTTTTCATATTGATTGTTTTTAATTTATTCATTCATACGTAAAAAGTAACCTAAAATGTTATCTCAAATTTACTCTATTTTTTTTCCATTGTGAAATATTAACACTTGAGGTTGTTTCGTTACTCGATTTATTGGAATTACTCGAAAATAATTCAGCAGCTATCCATGCGGCAATTTCTTCCTCGTCTTTGTGTTGTTTTTTAAGCATGTCGGGTTGGTAATGATGCTTAATAAAATTAGTATCAAAATCACCCGAAACAAAAGCTTTGTGTTGAAGTACAAACGAACAAAAATCCAATGTTGTTTCAACACCTACAATTTTATATTCGCTGATGGCTCGCAACATTCTGTCGATGGCTTCTTTTCTGTCTTTTCCGTGTGTAATTAATTTCGCAATCATTGGATCATAATAAATAGGAATATCCATTCCCTCCTCAAAACCATCATCTACACGAACACCTGTGCCTTTAGGTATTTTGTAAGTATGTAATTTTCCAATGTCAGGTAAAAAATTATTTAACGGATCTTCCGCATACACACGAATCTCCAAGGCATGCCCGTTAATTTTTAAATCTTCCTGTTTAATTGATAAAACTTCGTTGCGAGCAATTTTTATTTGCTCTTTTACAAGATCCAAACCGGTTATCATTTCTGTTACCGGATGCTCTACCTGCAAACGGGTATTCATTTCCAGGAAATAAAAATTAAGCTGATCATCCACTAAAAACTCAACGGTACCTGCCCCGCTATAATTACAGGCTTTTGCCACATCAACAGCGCATTTGCCCATTTTTTCTCGCAATTCAGGAGTAAGAACAGAAGAAGGCGCTTCCTCAATTACTTTTTGATGACGGCGTTGAATAGAACATTCGCGCTCGAATAAATATAAAGTATTTCCATGGTTATCAGCCAACACCTGAATTTCGATGTGGCGCGGACCAGATACAAATTTTTCAATAAATACTGCATCATCACCAAAAGCTGATTTAGCCTCGCTCATAGCCAATTTCATCTGCTCTTCTACATCTTCTACACGCTCTACCAAACGCATTCCTTTTCCACCACCACCAGCAGATGCTTTGATTAAAAGTGGAAATCCAGTTTCCAAGGCAACTTTTACCGCTTCATCCAAATCTTTAATTGCCCCTTCACTTCCCGGAACCATTGGAACGTTGAATTTTTTTGCAGCAGCTTTTGCACTTAGTTTATCGCCCATCATATCCATTGCTTCAGCACTTGGACCAATAAAAGTTATTCCTGCTTCTTTTACTTTATTAGCAAAATCAGCATTTTCGGAAAGAAAACCATAACCGGGATGAATGCCATCAACTTGTAATTTTTTGCAAACTTCAATAATGGTATCTCCTTTTAAATAACTTTGACTACTAGCTGGAGGGCCAATGCAAACGGCTTCGTCAGCGTATTTTACAAATGGCGCATTTCTATCGGCTTCTGAAAAAACGGCAACTGTTTTTATTCCCATTTCCTTTGCACTGCGCATTACGCGTAATGCAATTTCTCCACGATTGGCAACTAAAATTTTGTTCATGTTAAAAAGCTATGAGCAACGAAAATAAGCAATCTTTAGGCATCCAACCAATTTTTAATGATGAAATCTCCGTATTCCGATAAAATAGATTCAGGATGGAATTGAACCCCATATACTGGAAGTTGCCGATGATGAATAGCCATTATTTCTTGTGATTGATCTACCGCTAATAAAAGGAGTTCCGTTGGAAATGATGCTTTATCAATTACCCAAGAATGGTATCTGCCTACTTTAAATTGCTTGGGACAATTTTCAAATAATTTATTTTCAATAAGTATTTTTATTTCTGTGGCTTCACCATGCACCACATGATTCAAATTTTTTAATGTTGCGCCATAATATTCT
>CAZTCG010000285.1:0-464 GCA_964612005.1 uncultured Flavobacteriaceae bacterium
ACCTGGATCCAATGAAAACCAAACAACTTCAAAAAGGGTTGGAACAATTAACCGATGAAGGAGTTGCGCAATTATTTACCAAGAAAGCTGATGGAAGAAAAATTATAGGGACAGTTGGTGCATTACAGTTTGAGGTAATTCAGTTCCGTTTAAAAGGTGAATACAATGCTTCTTGTGGCTACCAACCTATACAACTTTACAAAGCTTTATGGATTAGCTGTAAAGACCAAAAGAAACTTGAACACTTTATGCAGGAAAGAGCCAACCATATTGCATATGATAAAGAAGGAAGAGCTGTCTTTTTAGCTGAATCTGCATGGCTTTTACAAATGGCGCAAGAGAAATTTCCGGATATAGAATTTCACTTGAAGAGTGAATTTTAAAACAAGTTATTCTTTCACTTTTTTCATCTCTGCCTGAAATACTTCGTATCGAGTAGGACTTGATGTTGCAGCATCGTATAT
>CAZTCG010000285.1:478-2797 GCA_964612005.1 uncultured Flavobacteriaceae bacterium
GAAGAGTATAAAAGTTTGATCAATGATCTGGGAGGATTTGAAAAATTGGATTTAATGAAACGTTTGAAAATGTTTTAGTAAAGATTTGCCCCTTTGCAATTGTGCCGTTAAAAGCAACTTCACCCCAAGCAGTATTTAAAGATTTACGAAGTACGTGCATAAAATTGTAATTTGTTACCACTTGTTGAGCAACCGGTAAACTTTGATCATATTGTACACCAATGATGCTATCTTCAATCAAAAGTAAAGTAGCGTTATATTCACCGCTTAAATCTTTTAATGCATTAATTTTCAATACCGTATTAAAAGTATTTGAAGACGAGTTGTAGGTGTTGGTTAAATCAATTTTAAAATCAGCTTCCTGATTAAAATAGATTTGCGCTTCAGTTTCCCATTGCGAATCGGCTTTTACAAAGTCGGGAGTGCCAAATCCTTTGCGGTTAACTAAACCATTTGGTAAACCGGATGATGCAGATACACCGAGAACGTTATCGTATTCTGTGCCTTCACTGGTTCTGAAATCTTCGGGGTAAGTAACATTAGGATTTGCAAAATTAGTGCAATGAACAGCTAAAGGAATTAATTTTTCGTGGTAAATTGAGTCCAGTCGTTTTAGTGTTCGTGCAGCAGCCGGACAATTTCCGCAACGGTGCCCCGTATAATCTTCAATCAATACTTTTCTGTAAACTTTTGTTGAATCAAGTGTTTGATTTCCGCCTGTGTTGGAGTTTGGCTCTATGGTATTGCTAACGTAATCGCATGAGTTAATCATTAAAAAAATTAGTAATAAATTAAAAATCTTAATCGTTGTTTTCATTTTTATATAAATTAAAAACTTGATGAAATACTAATTTGAAACCCTGTAAATGCTGGCACTACACGGCATACACCACCTGCACAAAATATTCCCTGACGTTGTCTTCCATAACTCATCATGATCCGCGTTGGACCGGTTACATAAGTAATACCGCCGTAATAATAATGCAGTTTTTTATAATCAAGTGGATTGCTGTAATTAAATTGATCCATCAATACAATGAACCATTTGGAATTTGGTGTCCACTCAAATGATTGAGTTACCCAACTGCCTGTGTTACCTGCTACCTTTTCTTCTTCAGATAAATGCGATTCATCGCCTTTATCATACTTACCTAAAAACAATTGCGTTTCACTTCTAATGGCTGCGCCTGTTTTATAACGATAAGAAATATCGGCAACAAAAATATTTGAATACACGTCTGGATGTTCAACTTTATTAAACGTTGCAAACTGAACAACAGATTGATTAATGTACTGATTGGAATACATCAATGTCAGTTTTGTTTTTTTAGAAAATTTCTTTGTGATTTCAATATTCACATCGTGAAAGTATTTATCACCAACACTGAAAGGATTTATTGAATAAACTCTTTTTTTAATGGAGTCCTGAGTTGGATTAATTGATGTTGTATCCGTTCCATAAAACAAGGAAGAATTAATAGTGACATCCATTCCATATTTTCCGCCTAAAGGAGAATCTTTTTTAAACTTATATGATAATTCTGCAGAACCACCCACTTCTCCATTTGGTTGAGAAGCATATGGGTAATACGCCATCATTAAATACGTATGAGGTTTTGATAATGCTGGAAGAAAATTAATTAATGCCGCTGTTAATTGTTTATCTCTGTCACTTCTAAAGCTCATGTTATCTATATACTTTCCTGATAGCAATACAGAAAGACCTTTCTGGGCATAAGTATACGATACATATAATCCTTGACCATCTTTGTAACTGTATTTATTTTGGAAAGAGGGGTCATTGATTTTATGAGAATATTCTATAAACAAATTATGCGACTCATTTAAAATCGATAATCGACCTCCATAGCAACCAACATTTTTAGGAAGCACTAAAGATGAATTTTTATCATCCTGAAATTTGGAAACAAAACTTCCTCCTAAAATGATTTTTGTTTTTTTGTTTTTTAGAGAATCAAACAATTCCATGAAATTAATTTCGCCGTCAAATCCTTTTACAACCCCATCGCTCAATCCCCAGAAAACACGTTGCCTACCCATCAACCCTTTTAAGGTGATACCTGACTTAGGTGTAAAAATAACGCGCATTCCATCAAAAGCATTATCATATAATAATCCTCTATCCTCATAAGCACGCAAAATTAATCCAGAGCCAAATTGCTCGTAAAAATTACCAATGGTGATATCTATATCTGAATGCTGATAACGAGCATAACGATATGGAATTCCAGATTTATTACTATAATCCGATGAAAATCCTAGCATTACCGGATTGTAGCTTTCGTACCTCAAGCCGGC
>CAZTCG010000286.1:0-2790 GCA_964612005.1 uncultured Flavobacteriaceae bacterium
CAATATTTAAATCCACCTTTTTCAACACTTCCATTTTTTTATCCATAGCAGCAACCTGTTCAGAAATGCTATCCAATAATTTGCCTGAACCATTTAATTTTTCATCTGCTTCAGAGTCATCTTCAACAATTGACAAAGGATACAATGGTTCATTTGATTTAGGATTTTTTAATATTAACGCTAAGTCAATCAGCCTGTTTATACCTTCATTATTGGTGAGAGGGACTAATATTTTTTCGGTTCTTTTTTCGGTTTTATAGTCGGTATCTTTCTCAGCTATTGCTAATTTTCTACCAGCTCGTTCAGTCATAAACGAACTTGCCAAGCAGGTAATTAAAATTAATATTATAGTACCATTTATTACATTGTTATCAAACAACCCAATATCGTAGCCTACTTTAATAACTGCTAGAGTAGCTGCTGCATGCGATGCACTTAGTCCAAAAATAATATTTCCCTCATCTTTAGAAAGTTTATATAAAAACTGTGTAATTTTTGCTGCAAAATATTTTGTAATTAGTGCTACAAAACTTAAAATTCCTGCAAACAGTAATGCACCTGAACCTTGAAAAAACAATTTTAAATCAACTAACATTCCAGCGCTGATTAAGAAAAAAGGAATAAATAAAGTATTACCAATAAAAATAATTCTATTCATTAATACCGAATTATGGGGTATAACTCGGTTTAATGCAAGTCCTGCAAGAAAAGCACCGATAATGGGTTCAACTCCTGCCAATTCGGAAAAGAAAGCAGATAAAAAAACCACTGCTAATACATAAATGTATTGAGAACTGCCTTCTCCTTCCAAGTTTCTGAAAAACCAACGTGTGATGCGAGGCAATAAATACAATGTCCCTACTACTAATGCTGTTAACATTACAATAGTTTTTATCCAGAACATAGAATTGATTTCGTTTTTCACAACGTTAGTAATGATCCCTAACAAAATAAGTACAGCAGTATCTGTAATAATTGTTCCTCCAAATGTTAGTTGAACAGCTCTGTTTTTAACAATACCCATGTTGCTCACTATGGGATAACTTAAAAGCGTATGTGTTGAAAACATACTGGCTAATAAAACGGCTGCCCAGAATTGAAAATGAAAAACATAAACACAAACAAAAAACCCAATAATAATTGGAATGAAAAAAGTAAATGCCCCGAAGACAATGCTTTTAGATCTGTTTTGTTTGAATTCCTGCATATCAATTTCCAGGCCTGCCAAAAACATGATGTAGAGCAATCCTGTTTTACTAAACAACTCAAAGCTTGTCGTTTTTTCAATTAAATGAAGTGTATTTGGACCGATTAAAACCCCTGCTAAAATCAATCCAATGATTCCTGGAATTTTAAATTTCCTGAAAACTAATGGGGAAAAAAGGATGATGAGTAAAACAATAGAAAGGATCAAAACAGAATTTTTAAGAGGCAGCTCTGCTTTCAAAAAATCAATTATATTCAATATGTTTTGCTCTAAATTCATGCCTTTCACAAATATAAATAATTGATTTTAAGAATTTAGAAATTATGAATTTAATTATCGGACATTCTAATGTTAGTTATTCATTAATTTATCTACCAAAGTAAAATTGATTTTTAAATTCAAAAAATAATCCCGAATGCTTAAAGCATTCGGGACAAACCAAAATAAAAAAAATTAAATGCGCTTTTTTTTACTTCACATCAAAACGATCTAAGTTCATTACTTTAACCCAAGTAGCTACAAAGTCTTTAGCAAATTTATCTTTCGCATCTTCACTTGCATACACTTCTGCCAATGCTCTCAATTCAGAATGTGAGCCAAAAATTAAATCGGCACGAGATGCTGTCCATTTTGTTTTTCCGGTAGCTCTGTCTGTGCCTTCAAAAAACTCTTTCGTGTCTGAAGTGGCTTTCCAAACAGTGCTCATGTCTAAAAGATTAACAAAATAGTCGTTGGTTAATTGATCTTTTTTTGTTGTTAAAACTCCCGTTTGAGCATTGTTATAATTTATATTCAAGGCTTTCAAACCGCCCATTAAAACAGTTAATTCAGGGGCTGTTAAAGTGAGTAACTGAGCTTTATCTACTAATAATTCCTCTGTAGACAGTGTGTAAGTAGCTTTTAAATAGTTTCTAAATCCATCAGCCATTGGCTCTAAAACTGCGATGGAATTGACATCAGTTTGTTCTTGTATAGCATCCATTCTGCCTGGTGTAAATGGAACAGTTAAGTTAAAACCTGCATTTTTTGCCGCTTTCTCAACAGCTGCAGTCCCTCCCAACACAATCAAATCAGCCATTGAAACTTTTTTTGGCGTTGCATTTTTATTAAAGTCAGATTGAATTTTTTCAAGTGTTGCCAGAACTTTTTCCAACTGTTTTGGATTATTTACTTCCCAATATTTTTGTGGCGACAAACGAATACGTGCTCCATTCGCACCACCACGTTTATCTGATCCTCTGTATGTGGATGCAGATGCCCAAGCCGTTCCTGCCAATTCACTGATGCTTAATCCTGAATTTAAAATTGTGGTTTTTAGTGTTTCAATATCTTTTGCATCAACCAATGGATGATTTACTGCAGGAATTGGATCTTGCCAGATTAATTCTTCTTTAGGAACCTCTGAACCTAAATACAAACTACGTGGTCCCATATCTCTGTGTGTTAATTTAAACCAGGCACGAGCAAATGCCTCTCTGAATTGTTCAGGATTATCAAGAAACCGTTTAGAGATTTTACCGTATTCAGGATCAAAACGCAAAGATAAATCTGTTGTTAACATGGTTGGTTTGTGCTTTACATTA
>CAZTCG010000287.1:0-2787 GCA_964612005.1 uncultured Flavobacteriaceae bacterium
AAAAAATAAGTGCAGTAGTTCCTGCTGCAAAATAATTTACAACTATTCCCTGTATTGCAGGGATATTAAAACGTTCGAAATATTTTAGGATGATCAGCAGTAGTAAATTAAATACAACCGCTAAGGTTAAATAGAACATGTTATTTCTTGTTCATGTGTTCTTCTATTTCTTCTGCTTCTAATGGAATTGTTTTCATTAAATCAATGGGACCATTTGCAGTAACCAAAATATTATTTTCTAAACGAATACCAATATTTTCTTCAGGTATGTAAATTCCGGGCTCACAAGTAAACACGTTGCCCTCTTGCATTGGTTCGTAAAAGAAACCTACATCATGAACATCCAATCCTAAAAAGTGCGAGGTGCCATGCATAAAATATTTTTTATAAGCTGGCCAAGCCGGATTTTGTTTAGCTACATCTTCTTTTGTAATCAATTTTAATTTCAGTAATTCCTCCGTCATCAAATCACCTACTGTTAAATTATATTTTTCAAAAGTTGTACCTGGCACAAGCAACTTAATGGCTTCTTTCATAACATGTAAAACCGAGTTGTACACTTCTTTTTGACGTGCGCTAAATTTTCCGTTTACAGGCACAACACGCGTTAAATCACTTGCATAATTAGCGTATTCGGCAGCAACATCCAATAAAATAATATCACCATCGTTACATTTTTTATTGTTCTCAACATAATGTAATACGCATGAATTTTTTCCTGCAGCTATTATTGGTCCATAAGCAAAACCTTTACTTCTATTAATTAAAAATTCATGAATCAATTCTGCTTCAATTTCGTATTCGAAAACGCCAGGTTTAATAAAATTCAATAATCTTCTGAAACCCTTTTCAGTTATTGAACATGCTTTTTTAATGAGTTCTACTTCAATTTCATTTTTTACCGAGCGAATTTTAAATAAAATGGGAGCAGAGCGTTCGAATTTATGCAAGGCATATTTTTCTTTAAACCATTTAGCTAATCGGTTTTCTTGTGTTTCGGTATCAATGTATCTTCTGGCATGTTCGTTTTGGTTGAGGTAAATATATTCTGCCTGATAAACAAACATTTTTAAAATCTTTTCAAATTCATGCGTCCAGTATATGGTTTCAATTCCACTAATTTCTTTTGCTTGCTCTTTAGTAAATTTAGCGCCTTCCCAGATTGCAATCAGTTCACTGGTTTCTTTAATGAAAAGTATCTCTTTAAATTTATTTTCTTTTGCGTCAGGATAGATGATGAGCATGGTGTCTTCTTGGTCGATCCCACTTAAATAAAGTATATCCGAATTTTGCTTAAAACCCATTGAGCCATCTGCGTTTGTAGGCATAATATCGTTGGAGGTAAAAACTGCAAATGAACCAGGTTTTAAGTATTCACTGAAATTTTTTCTGTTATTTATATAAAGCTCTTTTTGAATTTTATCGTATCTCATATTTTGTTTTTGAATGTTTAAATTTAAAAGATTTTATTTAAATAGTTTCTTTTATTGTTTTTGGATTTTAAAGTTTAGTGAAAGTTTTATTTATAACTTTTAGATGGATTTTAAAATTTACATCATTTTATTATAGCCGAAGCTTAACTTTTTTATTCTTACATTTGTCCACTTTTTAAATTTTAAAAACAACGTTTTTATGTCAACTGCCAAAAAAGAATTTAAAAAAATCACAACTAACGTTTTACAAGAAATGAAACGTGGAGGTGAAAAAATATCGATGCTAACTGCATACGATTATACCATGGCAAAAATTATTGATAATGGCGGCATTGATGTAATTCTTGTAGGAGATAGTGCAAGTAATGTAATGCATGGGCATGAAACAACGTTACCTATTACTTTAGGTCAAATGATTGATCATGCTACATCTGTAGTTAGGGCAGTTGATAGGGCATTAGTGGTTGTTGATTTGCCTTTTGGAACTTATCAGGGAAATAGCAAGGAAGCATTGAATTCAGCTATTAAAATCATGAAAGAATCAGGCGCACATGCTGTAAAATTAGAAGGTGGAAAAGAGGTAAAAGAATCTATTGAACGTATTTTAAGCGCAGGTATTCCGGTAATGGGTCATTTAGGTTTAATACCACAATCCATTTATAAATTTGGCACTTACAACGTAAGAGCAAAACAAGAAAAAGAAGCAGAAAAGTTATTAGAAGACGCATACGTTATAGAAAAATCAGGATGCTTCGCCTTGGTACTTGAAAAAATACCGGCTACATTGGCAGAAAAAGTAGCTAAAAATCTTGCCATTCCAGTTATTGGAATTGGTGCAGGTGGCGGTGTTGATGGTCAGGTTTTAGTAACTCATGATATGATGGGTATGACTCATGAGTTTAGTCCGCGTTTTTTAAGAAGGTATTTAAATTTGTATCAGGATATGTCGGATGCCGTTAAAAGATATGTTACAGATGTAAAGTCAACCGATTTCCCAAATAAAAATGAACAGTATTAAATAGTAGTTTATACGATTTCAACCTTACCAGTTTTCAACTCCCCAATCTCCTTTTAAACGGAGAACTTGTTCAATGATATCTCTTGCACAACCTTCGCCTCCTTTCATTGGAGAGACATAAATGCTTAATGCTTTTATTTCATGCGCTGCATCATTAGGACAGGATGCAATAGCAACTTCTGACATTACAGGATAATCAGGTAAATCATCTCCCATATAAATAATTTCTTCCGGTTTTAAATCATGTTCAATCAACATGTCTTTGTAACACTCTAATTTATTGGGTTGCGACATGTATACTCCTCTAAATCCAATTCGTAATAACGATTCTTTAAT
>CAZTCG010000288.1:0-2776 GCA_964612005.1 uncultured Flavobacteriaceae bacterium
AGCATTATTCTGAACTGCCCAGGTTCTCACCTGTTCTTCCAATTTTTTCCAGATTCCTCTATTAAATGCTGGTAATTGCGGACTTATATTCCCAAACAAAAACGATTCATTCATGGCTTGCTCCGACCAACACATATCGGCAGCAGGTGCTAAATGTCCTCTATCGTATCCAGAACCTGAATAATCAGGATTATCTGATGTTCCTGTTTTTACAGCTTTATCAGGATAAAAATCGTTTGAACGTTCGACTGCTTTTTCAGTTTCAGCAGCAGTTAGCTCGTAAGCAACCCAAGCAGCTTGCTCATGTTTTTCGTTATACAAGAATGAATATCCTAAATGATGAATAATATCATCACCATTTTTAATTTCCGGTAACTCAATTTTTAAAAGATGAGCAGAATCAACAGCTACAACTGTTTTTTGAGAAAAAACGATGTTAGAGAAAAAAAGAAGGAAAACGATAAGTTTACTAAGAATATTCATAGCTAAAGATTTTTAGTAAAAATAAAGAAATTAACGATTAAAGTCGTTTGAATAAACTTTTAATGTATTCCAAGTTTACAGTTTCTTGCCAGTTATCACCAAATGCATGATGCCACATGAATGGCAAATTATAAGAAACCTGTGCCATAGCAGTTAAAGTAGCATCATCCCAGTCTTTACTCAATTGCTGAGGCAATTCAATATTATGCAATTTCAGCATATTCATAAATTCACTATGACCTTTAGAATAAATATCACCTAAATGCTGAAAAATAACACAATTTGCGAAGCAATGACGCGTACCGTGAATTTTGGATAGACCATAACTTAATGCATGACAAACACCAACTTCACTATACGTTAGACTTAATCCGCCCATTAATGATGCCACCATTAACTTATCATTATTTTCTGGTGTTTGTCCGGAATTATCTCCCAAATAAACTTCTCTACAAAGTTTTAAAGCTTGTTCTCCATAAGCTAAACTGAAGGCATTGTTTCTAATTCCACTTTCAGATTCAATACAATGTATGTAAGTATCCATTCCGGTATAAAACCACCAATCTGTTGGTACACTTTCAATTAATTCCGGATCCAAAATAACCTGATTAAAAACGGTCCAATCGCACTTTAAACCCAGTTTTTTTTCGGGACCAGTTAATACGGCTGTCATAGATACTTCCGCACCTGTTCCGGAGATAGTTGGAACCCCTAAATGATATACGCCTGCTTTCTTAATTAAGTTTAATCCTTGATATAAAGTAGATGAACCTTCATTTGTGAGCATTAAAGAAAGCGCTTTTGCAATATCCATGATGCTTCCGCCACCAATACCAATTACACCACTTGGTAAGCCTTTTTTAGCAAGGATTTCATCTCTTAACTGATCAATCTGATCGGTAGTAGGTTCGTGAGGATCTACATCAATAAAATAAATTAAATCCTCAGGTAAATTTTGTAATTGATTTTTTAATGGCTTATCATGAAAATACTGATCAACAACATAAACAAAATACTTATTATTTTCATTTCTAACCGGCTCAACAGTTTGAGCTAATTGACTAAATGAACCTCTTCCGTAGGTTACTTTATCAATATTTTTAAAATTCTTATGCAACATAATTTAATAGTTAGTGCTGTTTAATTCAAAAATTAGTTAGTTACCAGTTGGTTCAATTTATCATTAAAATAAATGGCCATTTTATTACTGTATGTTTTTGTTTTATACAATTCTACCCATCTTATACCGTGAACTGCATTAGTTAAAAACACTTCGTCAGCATTCATAATAGTGTTAAATACAATTGGAATTTCATAACATAGTATTCTGTTTTGCTGGGCAATATTGATGATTTGTTTTCTCATAACTCCATCAACACAACCTTCCGTTAAAGCCGGTGTATATAATGCGCCGTTTTTAACGATGAATAAATTAGAACTGATTGCTTCGCAGATATTACTATCTTCATTTATAATAATGCAATCATCCATTTTAATATCCTTTTTATAAATACCTGCTAAAACATATAATAAGGCATTTCCACTTTTTAAATTAGCCAGTTTATTTTTATTTTTCTTCAAATCGTGAAAAACTTCCATAGCTATACCTTTTTCATTTAAGCTATAACCTCCCTGCCCATCTAATTCTTCAGTTTCAATTAAAAACGAAATATCATTCACTTTTGGTGTGTAAAATCCACCTTCATTTCTAAAAATAGTAAGACGAACCCTAACATCATTTTGTAAATTGTTTTGTTTGATTAGCTCTAAAATTAATCGGGTAATATTATCCGCATTAAAGTCAAGTGGAACGTTCATTCTTAAAGTTGTCATGCCCAATTTAATTCTTCGCATGTGATCAACTAAAAACATAACTCTACCATTTACAACACGAATGGTTTCAAATAAAGCATCTCCATAACGAAACGCACGATTGGCAAAAGAAACAACAGGCTCGTATATACTTATTAAATGCCCATTGTAATTACAGTAACTATCTTTAACTTCCATAAATATTTGATACAACTTAAAAAAGTTGAATTAATTTTTCAAAATGCGAATTTAAACATTTGCAAAAAATTAACGTTGATTGTAAATTTCATTTACTATTTTTGTTATGTGAAAGTTATCCACAAACTACTTTTATTTATTCTAGTTACACTCTATTCATTCGAAACGTTTGGAGCAGTTCGTTACATTCATTTTTGTGGAGGAGAAATCTCATCTGATAACTATTTTCTGCAACATAAAGAATGCTGTTGCAATGAAAGTGAAGAAGCAAATGATGATTGTT
>CAZTCG010000289.1:0-2747 GCA_964612005.1 uncultured Flavobacteriaceae bacterium
TGGATAGATGTAAGTATTACGCACCATGAACTCTTTCAAAATATCATTTTGAATGGTTCCGCTGAGTTTATCCATGCTTACCCCCTGCTCTTCTGCGGCAACGATGTAAAACGCTAAAATTGGTAACACTGCGCCGTTCATGGTCATAGAAACACTCATCTGATCCAAAGGGATTTGATCAAACAAAATTTTCATGTCCAAAATGGAATCAATGGCAACACCTGCTTTACCCACATCACCTACCACACGTTCGTGATCGCTGTCGTAACCTCTGTGTGTTGCCAAATCAAATGCAACCGAAAGTCCTTTTTGTCCGGCAGCCAGATTTCTTCTGTAAAAAGCATTACTTTCTTCTGCAGTGCTGAAACCTGCATATTGACGGATTGTCCATGGACTCTGCACATACATACTGCTGTATGGTCCGCGCAAAAATGGTGCAATGCCCGCAGCAAAACGAGTATGTTTCAGTTGACTTGCATCTTCAATCGTATACTTATTTTTAATTGAAATTTTCTTTGCAGCCTCTAGTTTGTCTTTAGCCGCTTTGTCATCAATTTTTTTTGCTGTGGAAGTATAATTTATATTTGAAAAATCTTTTCTCATGATAAAATGGCTTGACTAATAGTTAATGCTTTTAGACCTGAACCAGAATTTTTTTCTGTTGGTATAACTTGCGGTGCATCACTTGAATTAATGTATTTATTTACGCCAACAAGTATTCGTTTGCCTTCTTTGTAATCAGCAATTAATTCGGTTTGTTGTTGTTTTAATTTATTGATTGTATTTTCTGCGTCTTTTATGAAACCGCCTCTCTGTTCAATGCTTTTAAATGCTTCCCAGGATTTTTCAGCGATGGCTTGTGATAAGGTTTCAATGAAAAACGAACCTTTTGCAATTTCGTTTACTTTATCAAGATACGATTCTTCCTTAAAAATCAATTGCTGATTCCTGCTCATGCGGCTGGATAGATTACTTTGTTCATCTTTATCTGAAAACGGATAAATAATTAAACTGTCGCAATTACCAATAACAGCCGCCATTCCGGACAATGTATCGCGAAGCAAATTCGAATACGAATCAAACGAAGAACGATACACGTTTGAAGTGGAACAATGCAGGTGCAGTTGAGGCGAACAATTGTATTGATTTAAAAGCAATTCAGCAAGATTACGGAATGCACGCAATTTGGAAATCTGCTCAAAAAACAATGTATCCACGGCTAACTCAACGGTAACTTTTTTAAGCTGAGTAATTTGTTTTGCTTCATCCAGAATATGCAAGTATTCATTCAGTTGAGCCAAAGCTAGAGACAATTCGGTAACAGTAGTTGCGCCGGAATTGTTGTAAATTGATGCATCAATGAACAGATTATTTGCTTTGCAACTGTTCCAAGTATTTAAAAAAGAATGCTTGAATTCTTTTTCACCAAATTTAAATTGGCTTGGAAGCGAGGGCCTCGGATTTGGGTTTTTGGGCCAAACTCCGGCTGGTCACAATATCTTGCTTAGATTCGCAGGCTTATATTCTTTGGTCATTCCGTCAGTTGGAAAACCAAACAAACAAACATTCAACTCTTCCCACTTCATTGAATTGGCATTTAAATAAGCAGTAAAGTCAAATAAAAATTCATCCGGCAACCCTGTCAACTTAAACTGTAAATAAATGTGCTGAA
This sequence comes from uncultured Flavobacteriaceae bacterium, assembly GCA_964612005.1. Taxonomy (GTDB): domain Bacteria; phylum Bacteroidota; class Bacteroidia; order B-17B0; family Aurantibacillaceae; genus JADJDM01. The sequence goes on from CAZTCG010000289.1 coordinate 1,673, forward strand.
TGGAAATATCTTTAAGCAAAACAGTCAGGTCTTTTTTCCCATTCAAAACAAAACGTAAACCGGAGACTCCGTTTTGTAAATGTTGAAGTGCCAATTCATTGGCTTTCTTTTCATTTTGTACATGAATTTCAGCGCAGATTTCCCAAGAATTTTCACTTGAAACAGAAATTTCATTAGTAATTTTTACATCATGATAAAAGGGATAAATTTCAATTCCATCTCGGGTTTTTCGGGTAAGTTGTTCAAACGTTACGCCTTTCAAATCGGCTTCAATTTTCTTTTTCCATTCCTCTGCAGAGGCATCATTAAATTCTGAAAACAAATGCTGCATATTTTTATAATTTAAAAATCGGGAATTCAGCCCGAATGATTAATTTTGAGTCGTGCTCAACAACAAATTTAGTTTTTTTTCAATACCTGCCCGCTATTCTTTTTTCCTTAAATCCTTATTGATTTTTGTTGTTGTTTTTTATTTTAGTTCATGCAGAAGACAAACCAAAACAGTAGGTGGTTTTTCATTGAATGATGATGGCATTTATTTAAAATATTGTGCCATTGGCGAAGATGAAACTCCGGATGAAAATCAATGGCTATTATTAAATGTTAAATACAAAACGCAACGCGATTCTATTTTTTATGTTTCCAATCATCACGGCTGGAAAGGTCATTTTGTAAAGTGCAAGGAAATCAAAAACAAACCTTTATTAAAAATCGTTTACAACATGGCAGAGGGCGACAGCATAAATGCATGGGTAAATCCGACTATTTTTTTTAATGAAATTTTTGATATGGGTAATCCATCATTTACCAATGGCGACAGCATTGTAAAGCTGGAAATGAAATTGGTTGCCATCATGGAAGAAGATGAAAAAAAGGTGTATGAAGAAAGTAAATATTTGGATTGCGAGCGATTGAAAAAAGACGAACAAAACACAATGATCAAATATGCACAAAAGAATTTTGTTCGTTATGAAACTTTGGAAGGAACTATTTTATTTAAGAAAACAAAAATCACCAAAGATTCCTTAGTAAAAAAAGGAAAGTTAATCAGCATTAAATACAGAGGCAGTTTTAC
>CAZTCG010000290.1:0-253 GCA_964612005.1 uncultured Flavobacteriaceae bacterium
TAGTTACTCCAACTTTTTCTATGGCAGATTTAACCGTTGGTTTAAATGTTTCAACTAAAGACGCATACGTATTTTCTCGTAAAAATTGAGTAGCAGCAGTATCGCTGCCTTTTAAAATTTTCATACCATCGGAAACATTCATGTTTTTAACTGCATTAATAAATATAGGTGCAGCATCTTTTGCAGCTTCTTCCGCAGCACGATTCATAGAAGTTTCAAACTCAGTAACTTTTCCCTGCATGCCCAAATCAAT
>CAZTCG010000290.1:263-2732 GCA_964612005.1 uncultured Flavobacteriaceae bacterium
CATCGGATTTTTATTGAAACCGTCAAGCTTAGCAGCCACATCAGATGAACTTTTAGCTCCATTACTTAATGCCTCTTTTAATCCACCAATTATTTCTTCATTACTTGGCACAGCAGCTGATGGATTTACTACAGATTCTTTCACTGCTTTTTTAGCTTTGTCTAATAGTTTATTCTGAGCAGTGCATGAAGACTGCAAGAACAAAAAAGTAATTGCAAAAATGGTTATTGTTTTCATTTAAAAAATTTTATTTAATTAGATTTGACAACAAATATACAGCCAAAAATGATAGCAGAAATAATAACTATTGGAGATGAAATTTTAATTGGTCAAATTGTAGATACCAACTCCGCATGGATTGGAACGCAACTCAATTTTTCAGGGATTAAAGTGAAACAAATCAGTTCAGTATCTGACGATAGAGAACACATTTTAAAAGCTTTGCATGAAGCTGAAAACAGAGCAGATTTAATTTTAATTACAGGCGGACTGGGACCAACAAAAGACGATATTACTAAAAAAACCTTGGCGGAATATTTTGGTGTTGGTATGATTCAACATACCGAAACTGAAAATATGGTGCGCCAGTTTTTTGCTAAACGAGGCAGAGAACTAACCGAGCTGAATCGCAAACAAGCTGAAGTACCTGAAAATTGTGAAGTACTACTGAACCATCAGGGAACTGCACCGGGAATGTGGTTTGAGGTAAGAAACAAAATTTTTGTTAGTATGCCTGGCGTTCCTTTTGAAATGAAAGCATTAATGGAAAATTTAGTTTTACCCAAACTAAAAAGTAAATTTTCATTACCTGCCATTTATCATAAAACATTACTGACTAATGGAATTGGAGAGAGTTTTCTGGCTGAAAAAATTGAAGATTGGGAAAATAGTCTTGCCGAAGAAAATTTAAAATTGGCTTACCTGCCTTCTCCGGGAATGGTACGATTAAGATTGAGTGGAATCGGCAAAAATAGCGATGAACTAAAAACTAAAATTGAATCAGCTTTTGAACGATTGATTCCACAAATAAATGAATACTTTTTTGGTTACGAGGAATATGGCAAAGAACCAGATTCACTTGAGAAAATTATTGCAGAATTACTTTTAAAAAACAATAAAACATTAGCTCTTGCGGAGAGTTGCACGGGCGGTTATATATCTCATTTAATTACATCTATTTCTGGAAGTTCTTCTTTTTATAGAGGAGGAATTATTCCTTATCATAACTCACATAAACATGAACTACTTGGAGTTGACATTTCTATTTTTGAAAAACATGGAGCAGTTTCTGAGCAATGTGTTTTATCTATGGCTAAAGGTGTGCGTGAAAAATTCTGCTCAGATTTTGCTATTGCTGTTTCCGGTATAGCAGGACCGTCTGGAGGAACTGAAGAAAAACCTGTTGGTTTAGTTTGGATTGCCATTGCAACACCAACTGAAATTTTTTCTGAAAAATTTCAGTTTGGTAACGACAGAAACAGAAATATCAGAATGACTGCCCTAGCCGCTTTAAATAAACTAAGAAAATGTCTTTTGAAGTAAAATTGTAAGGAAAAAATTATTTTTTTTAATTCTCTGAGTATTGAAAAATTAATTTTCCCAAACATCTTTTTCACGATTTTTTTTAGGGTCTGGATCCTTACCTTTTAACAGGGAAGTTTTCAATAAATAACCATGAAACATTCTTTGTTCAAAATATTGTTTAAAGCTCAAATTTGCCGCATTATTTTTTTGGTTCAATAAAGTAAAATCGTTTCGTGTTAATTGAATCACATCTTCATATCTAAAAACAGGACCTAATAAATCTATCATATATTGTCCTTTTTCCATTGTATAAATTAATCGAATATATTTTATTTTGTTAATCTCACTACTTTTGTTTATATCGAAACTTTTTTGTTGAATAATTTCATAATAATGCATGAAATTTTCAATTGGTCCACTGATTTCCTCTCCGCAAAAACTTATTGGGCAAGACAATCCGGAGTATTGTTCTTTGGTTGAACTAGGTTGCACATTGCCAAAACCAAATTGCTTTACAAAATTATAATAACTACAAGGACTATCAACTTGCAAGGGATAATAACCTTGTATTAATCCTTCGCAATATGCTTTCATTAACAAAACAGGTAATTGTCTTGCAGGCAAATTAAATTTTTCAATTAAAGGAATGCGAATTAGTTCATTGTTTTTATAAACATCATTGTTTTGTTGGGAAAAACAAATATTTAAAAATAGCAGAACAAAAGAAGTGAAAATTATTTTTTTCATGTAGTAGTAATTATCTGTTACTGATTCCGGTTGATGCCACAATTTCTTCTTTTGTTTTTGGGATTTTTGGTTTTTTCTCTAAAACAAATTTTTGTTTGGTTCCTTTCATTGCTTTTATATCAATACTGTTTAATGAACCGGGCTTTAAAACTGCATAGGAGCCATCTTTTAAAATGGTAAATATTTTAATTCCTTTTG
>CAZTCG010000291.1:0-2728 GCA_964612005.1 uncultured Flavobacteriaceae bacterium
GCAAACATTTATTTACGCCCGAAAATGTTATGGACACGCAGCGAATCATTGGAGGAGATATAATCATGGCATTTGACGAATGCCCTCCTGGTGCAAGTGAATTTGCGTATGCAAAAAAATCATTGGAATTAACACATCGATGGTTAGACAGATGTTTTGACAGATTCAATACGACTCCAGATAAATATGGATATACTCAAAATTTATTTCCCATTGTTCAAGGAGGAATACATCATGAATTGAGAAAAATGTCATGTGAGTACATTAGTAGTAAAGATGCAACCGGTAATGCAATTGGTGGTTTAAGTGTTGGTGAGCCAACAGAAAAGATGTATGAAATCTGTGCATTGTGCTGCGATCACTTACCACTGGAAAAACCGAGATATCTAATGGGCGTTGGAACGCCATGGAATATTTTAGAAGCCATTGAAATGGGAGTGGATATGTTTGATTGTGTAATGCCTACAAGAAACGGAAGAAATGCCATGTTGTTTACAGCCAATGGTGTGATCAATATTGACAATAAAAAATGGGAGAAAGATTTTTCTCCCATTGATGAAACTATTGGATGTGAAATGAGTGCCTATTATTCAAAAGCATATTTAAAGCATTTGATGAAAGCAAAAGAGCTTCTCGGACTTACCATTGCCAGTGTTCATAATCTGGCGTTTTATCTCTGGCTCGTAAAAGAAGCAAGAGCTCAAATCATTTCAGGAAATTTTAAAACCTGGAAAAGTGAAATGGTTTTGAAAATGCAACAAAAATTGTAATTTTCATTAAGCAGACCCTATACTTTCAAATACTTATAAAATATTCGCGGAACTCAGGGTTGTTGTACTATTAGTATTAATTACCTCTTGTGTGCCGACAGTCGGAACATCCACTGTAACATTTAACAACAAATCATTTTTCACCATACCATATTTAGGAGCATAATAAGAATAATTACTTTGAACGATGGTTGGTGTGAGGTTGCCAATGAAAGGCACAGTTATGGACACATTCTGCAACTCTGTTTTTACTTTTATAACACCAATGTAATTAATTCCATTTACAGTTAATGAAGTACCTTTTTCTTCAATAGTATTTTTTATGGTACCTGTAATTGAAACGGTAGTTCCTTGGGCATCAAATTGAGTAAAAAACGGGGTTGTCCAGCTAGTGCCTGCATTCACATTGTCAATTAAGTATTTTTGTTCTACGGCCGGCTGTTGAGGGATTACTTCAGAATATTGGTAGTATTCATTCCCTGTAATATTATAATATTCATTTGTGGTGCCCGAAGAACTTGTATTGTTAAAAACATGATATGTTCTTCCATTCACAATAGAGTCATTTGCAGTGGCGGTAAGGGTGTAAGTGTTAATTTGTCCGTTGGAATTGTCTGTAGTACTGTAGTTCCATGTGGATCCAGCTGAAAAGGAAAAATAACTGCTTGAGCCATTTACTACAGGTTGGCTTTTTTTGCAAGAAGTCAGAAACAAAAGGCAAATTCCGGCATAATAGATTACTTTTTTCATATAATTAGTACATTTTTTATGTAATATTAGTATTTTTTCTTTTAAAATTAAAATATTTCTCTTATCTTCGCGCTCCAAATTTTTATGGCCAAACAAGCATTAATTAAACAAGACGGAACTATCATTGAAGCATTGAGCAATGCTATGTTCAAAGTGAAACTAGAAAATGGGCATGAAATTTTAGCTACAATCTCCGGAAAGATGAGAATGCATTACATCCGCATTTTACCTGGAGATAAAGTTGGCGTTGAAATGAGTCCTTATGATTTAACAAGAGGGCGCATTATTTTTAGGTATAAATAAAACACTGCATAGAGCAGTAATTGTTATAAAAAGTAAAAACTAAAAAAATGAAGGTAAGAGCTTCAATCAAAAAACGCAGTGCCGATTGTAAGATCGTGAGAAGAAAAGGTCGTTTGTATGTAATCAACAAAAAGAATCCTCGTTTTAAGCAAAAGCAAGGATAATTAAAAAATTAATTTTTAAAACCAAAATACAACATTTAATATGGCACGTATTGCCGGTATAGATTTACCAAAAAACAAAAGAGGCGAAATAGGTCTTACTTATATCTATGGTATAGGTCGTTCAACTGCTAAGTACATTCTTACCAAATCAGGTATTGATTTAAACAAGAAAGTAAATCAGTGGAATGATGATGAGCAAACAGCTATTCGTAATGTAATTAACTCCGAGTTCAAAACCGAGGGTGCATTGCGTAGTGAAACACAAATGAATATCAAGCGTTTACTTGATATAGCGTGTTATCGTGGGTTGCGTCATCGTAAAGGATTGCCTCTTCGTGGTCAGCGTACTCGTACAAACAGTCGTACTAGAAAAGGAAAGCGTAAGACAGTTGCCGGTAAGAAGAAAGTTGCTAAGAAGTAATAAATGATCATTCGAATTCTTTGTTCGGATAATTAATTATACCAGACTTATAATTACTGAGTCAACGCCGGATAGCTTTTAAGTCGGCAGGAGGGTTGGTTCGGGCCTGATTAATCAGGTAACATTTTTTAGATCACCTATTTATTAAAATTATGGCAAAGGCACAACAAAAAGGTCAAAGCGCTAAAGCGGCCGCAAAAAAAAGAGTTGTAAAAGTTGACAGTTATGGAGATGCGCACATTGTGGCAAGTTTCAATAACATCATTATTAGTTTAACAAACAAACAAGGACAGGTTATATCTTGGTCTTCTGCAGGTAAA
>CAZTCG010000292.1:0-2721 GCA_964612005.1 uncultured Flavobacteriaceae bacterium
ACAGTATTTTTTACCATTTACATCAATTAAATAACAACCTTCTCCGCGCTCAATCTCCAATGCAATTGGTGCCGGACTAGTTTGCGCAACATGATTTAAGAATAATTGTCGTTGAGAGATGTGCACCTGAAATTAAATTTTAGAACTTAATTCTTTAATTCTTTTTTGAACTTGTTCATTTGGTTTTACCAAAGGTAATCGTAAGTATGATGCGCAAATGCCTAAATGCTCAAGCGCACATTTAATGCCACCAGGATTTCCATCTGCAAATAACTGCTCTGTAACTTCAAACGTTTTATAATGTAATTGTTGTGCTTTTTTAAAATCTCCTTTTAAACTTAAACGTACCATTTCTGAAAACACTTTTGGAAATGCATTGGCAACAACAGATATTACACCGTCTGCACCTGCAGCAATTAAAGGCAATGTTAAATTATCATCGCCGCTAATTACCAAAAAGTTTTTTGGTCTGTTTTTAATAATACGCATAGCTTGCTCAATATTTCCACTTGCTTCTTTAATGCCAATGATATTAGGGCAATCGTTAGCTAATCTTAATGTGGTTTCTGCCGACATATTTGAAGACGTTCTTCCGGGCACATTGTATAAAATTACTGGTAGTGGAGAATGTTTGGCAACTAATTTATAATGCTGATAAATTCCTTCTTGCGATGGCTTATTGTAATAAGGAGAAACGGAGAGTATAGCGCTAAAGTGTTCGAGTGGCGCGTGTTTAATTGTTTCAATTACTTCAGCAGTATTATTGCCACCAATTCCTAAAACCAGAGGAATTTTACAGTTAGTAGTTTTAACAACAAAATCTATTACCTGTTTTTTTTCTTCCTTTGTAAGTACAACACTTTCGCCGGTAGTTCCGAGTACAACCAAGTATTCAACTTTACCTTTAATCAAATGCTTAATTAAATTACCTAAACCTTTAAAATCAATTTCACCTTTATCAGTAAAAGGTGTTACAATTGCAACTCCGGTTCCTTTTAAATTTATTTTTTCTGCCATGTTTTAATTTTCACTTCTTGTTTAGAAACAATCATATGTAAGTATTTTTCTATCTGTTCAAGGTATTTCTCAATGCCCTGCTCTTTATCAATTGCAATAAGCATGTCGTGCACCAAAGTGTTCTCCGGAAGATTTAATCCAATTTTACACTTAGCATATGAATGGGCTGCAATATGCCTAAGTACGTACTTTTGATTAAAGTTGATATCAATCAACACATCTCTTACTTCTGAAATAAAAGTTTTGATGTATGGATTAACAGGTTCGCCCATAGAATTTATTTCTTTAGCACTAAACAAATCAAAATCAGTTTTTGAATAATAAACATTTTCAGGTATTAGTTTATTGTCATAAAAACCAATTCCATGAACCCTTTTGCCTTTTTGCTTTAAGGCAACAACGTAATTTTTTATGATTTCGAATTGTGCCGGATCAGTTGCTTCAAATACGATTCCAATGGTTTTTACTTCGTCAAAATTTAAAAAGGATTTTTCTCTGTTTTGATTTTTTAAAACAGATTGCAGGCGTTTTTCCAAAAACCTTTCCTTAATTTTCTTAATCATTGCTGCAATTTACATAATATGATGAAACCAAAAATAAGTTTGACTATTTTTTAAAAACATTACCTGTTTATTAAATTCAACTAATTCAAAATACCATCAAGTTATCGGAAATCATTGCGATGATACTATATTCAATTATATTTGCAAACTGTAAACATGAAAACTTTAAAAATTTCACTTATTCTTTTTGCTTTCACCCTGCTGATTTCGGCTTGTAATAAATTTGACAAACTAGTTAAAAGCTCAGACTACGATTTGAAATTTACCAAAGCAAAGGAGTACTTTGACAAAAAAAATTACCTCAATGCAATGACATTATTGGATGAGTTGATTCCTGTTTACAAAGGCACTGAACGAGCTGAAGAGGTTTATTATTTGTATGCTTACTGTAATTATAATATGGGCGATTATGGTTTAGCTGCGTTTCATTTTAAGATGTACACTCGTAATTTTCCAAAAAATAAAAGAGCCGAAGAATGTGCTTTTTTAAATGCCATTTGTTATTATAAAAATTCACCAAAATACAGTTTAGATCAGGAAGATACCAAAACAGCAATTTTAGAAATGCAGGAGTTTGCAAATGTTTACCCTGAAAGTCCGAGAATTGACAGTTGTAATAAATTGATGGATGAATTAAGAGGAAAACTGGAAAGAAAATCCTATGAAATTACCAAACAATATTACTTTATTGAAGACTGGAAAGCGAGTATAAATGAAAGTAAAAATTTCCTTTCCACCTATCCTAATTCGGGACGAGCTGAAGAAATTCAGTTTATCAATCTGAAATCCAATTACTTACTATCAAAAAATAGCATAGAAAAGAAAAAAGCAGAAAGATTAGATAATACTATTGAATCTTATTTAAAATTCATAGATTTGTATCCCCAAAGTAAATACCTAGGGGAGGCAGACGAAATTTACACCGTTTGCAAAAAATTAAAAGAAGAACTAAACTCGCAAAAAAATGGACTTTAAAAAAACCAACGCAGAGCCTTCAACAGTAACACGCGATATTCGCTTGTTTGATGAACCAACAGGAAATTTATACGAAGCAGTAGCCATTATTGCTAAGCGTGCAAATCAAATTTCAATTGAAATGAAAGAAGAACTTCAGGGAAAACTTTCTGAGTTCTCATCTAAC
>CAZTCG010000293.1:0-2708 GCA_964612005.1 uncultured Flavobacteriaceae bacterium
AATAACTATTAGGAAAATAATTGTTTTGATATAGGTTAGGAGAATTGAACGAAGAATAAGAACCATTAGTATAATTTTCTCGGTTAACTTCATGCACAGTTTTTAGTTCATTGGATTCGTTCAATTTTTTATCTTCATAAAAATAAGTACGGTCAGCAACCGGATCAAGGTAAACATCATCATAAACATTACTGCCGGAATTTTTGATGGCCGAGCATGATGTAAATGCGTTTAACACAAGCATCATAAAAGGCATCAATACAATAATTTTTTTCATGATAAAGTGATATTAAAATTAAGTTTACTTTTGTTCTGCAAACGTATATCAAATTTAAGAAATTTATAGAGTAATCACACATTTTTAACGTTTTATGAGTAAAGAAATAGGAACACGCAGCGAAGATTTTTCAAAATGGTATAATGAATTAGTGTTAAAAGCCGACTTGGCTGAACATAGTGCAGTTAGAGGGTGCATGGTAATCAAGCCTCATGGGTATGCCATTTGGGAAAAAATGCAACAGGCATTGGATAAAATGTTTAAAGATACCGGGCATGTAAACGCCTATTTTCCATTGTTTATTCCAAAATCATTTTTTAGTAAGGAAGCGAGTCATGTTGATGGTTTTGCAAAAGAATGCGCTGTTGTCACGCATTACCGATTGACAAAAGATGCAGTTGGAAACATCATCGTAGATAAAGATGCAAAGTTGGAAGAAGAATTAATTGTTCGCCCAACATCTGAAACCATCATCTGGAATACTTACAAAGGCTGGATTCAATCCTATCGCGATTTACCCATATTAGTTAACCAATGGGCAAATGTGGTGCGTTGGGAAATGCGTACGCGTTTATTTTTACGTACTGCTGAGTTCTTGTGGCAGGAAGGGCACACTGCACACGCAAGTGCCGAAGAAGCTATTGAAGAAACAAAACGTATGCTGGATGTGTATGCTGATTTTGCAGAAAACTTTATGGCAGTGCCGGTAATAAAAGGAGTAAAAACTCCTAACGAACGTTTTGCAGGGGCATTGGATACATATTGCATCGAAGCCATGTTGCAAGATGGAAAAGCATTGCAGGCAGGCACCTCACATTTTCTTGGGCAAAATTTTGCAAAAGCATTTGATGTAAAATTCACCAACAAAGAAGGAAAACTGGATTATGTGTGGGCAACCTCTTGGGGAGTTTCCACCCGATTGATGGGTGCATTAATCATGAGTCATAGCGATGATAATGGCTTGGTGTTGCCACCTAAATTAGCACCAATTCAGGTGGTGATTGTTCCAATTTACAAAGGAGAAGAAGGGTTGGCAAAAATGAATGAAGTTGCAATGCCATTAAAGAAAAAACTGGAGAGCTTAGGCATTAGTGTTAAATACGATAACCGCGATACACACCGTCCGGGCTGGAAATTTGCTGAATACGAATTAAAAGGTGTTCCGGTTCGAATTGCTTTAGGCGAGCGTGATTTAGCTAACGGTACTGTTGAATTGGCAAGAAGAGATACCTTGACAAAAGAGACGGTGAATTTAGAAGGCATTGAAGAAAAAATAAATTCATTATTGGAAGAAATTCAATCAAACCTTTACAACAAAGCATTACAAAGAAGAACTGAATTAACCACCAAAGCGGATACTTGGGAAGAGTTTGTTTCTTTACTTGAAAACAAAGGAGGTTTTGTGTCAGCACACTGGGATGGAACTCCGGAAACAGAGCAAAAAATCAAGGAGATGACAAAAGCTACTATTCGTTGTATTCCATTAAATAATCTTCAGGAAGAGGGAAAATGTATTTTAACAGGGCAACCTAGTAAAGAAAGAGTTTTATTTGCCATTGCATATTAAGTCTTTTTAGTTAAATTTAATTTTAAATAATTCTATCATGAGTCAAAAAGACCAAATCGTTCAGTTACTGAAAGAAAAGTCAGTGATGAAACAGGATGTGTTTAAAAACACAAAAGCTGTATTTGAAACGATTAAAATGGTAGTAAATGAAATTTGTGAAGAGCTAAAGCACGAAGCAAAGGCTATAGATTCAAGAATAACCGTGGAGTGTATTTCTGTTGGTGATTATCAGTTAGAATTAAAAGTAGCTGGTGATATGCTTGTTTTTTACATGCATACTAACGTGTTTGAATTTGAAAAATCTCACCCCATGTTTAAAACGGGTTATATAAAAGAGAATCATTACAATTCATACAGTGGAATAATATACATTTATAACTTTTTGGCTGATAGTTTTAAGTATAATCGTTTAAATGACTTAGGATATTTAATATCAAGAATATTTATTAATAGAGAGACTCATTTTTTTGTGGAGTCGAAACCTAATTTAGGATACAAGTATCAAAATTTTTCTGCTTCGCCTATTAATCAAGATGTTTTAAAAGAAATTATTAATGAATTAATAATTTATTGTGTGAGTTTTGATTTATTTACACCTCCGGCTCAGGCAGTAAATGAAATTTCATTACACGAAATTCAGGAGCGCGTACAAAGCGATCGTTTAAAAACAGGAAAACGGCTTGGCTTTAGGATGCAAAATGATTCAACCTCGGGTTTTGAGTTTAATTTTTAATTATTTTTTGTTGAAAATAAAAAAAGATATATATTTGCACTCCCATTTGAAAAAAATGGCCCGTTCGTCTAGGGGTTAGGACGCATCCCTTTCACGGATGAAACACGGGTTCGATTCCCGTACGGGCTACC
>CAZTCG010000294.1:0-221 GCA_964612005.1 uncultured Flavobacteriaceae bacterium
CTTATACAAAAATTTTCTTACTTCATCAGGAGCATAAGCTGTGCCTGCATTTTTTTCAGCCTGACGATCCTCATTAACGCCTATGATTGCAATATCGCCCTCTAACTCAGGAAACGAATTTTCATCAGTATATTTTGTAATGCAAAATCCTATCGTTCCTTCCTGAACATCAATATCAATAAGGCTTTCAAGGTTAATTGGCTTAAAACAATGTATTAAAT
>CAZTCG010000294.1:275-2685 GCA_964612005.1 uncultured Flavobacteriaceae bacterium
GGAAAAGTATCAAATTAACGATCTGGAAAGATTAACTGGTATCAAGGCGCATACCATCAGAATCTGGGAGAAGCGGTATGATTTAATTCAACCACATCGTACTCCAACTAACATCAGGTATTATGATGAACTTCAGTTGAAGAAAATTTTGAATGTTTCCACACTTCTGGAAAACGGATACAAAATTTCAAAGGTATCTGCAATGAAAGAAGAAGACATTAACAAAGTGATTCAAAAAATTCAGGCAGATCCAAACGATGATCATGCAATTAATGCATACATCAATGATTTGATTATTGCCATGCTTGCATATGACGAAATTAATTTTGAAAAAATATTTTCAGCCATAGTTTTAAGATACGGATTGTATGATGCCATGCTCAAAGTTATTTATCCTTTTCTTGTAAAAACAGGAATATTATGGATATCCAGCAAGGCTATGCCTTCTCAGGAGCACTTTGCTACTTGTTTGTTAAAAAGAAAACTAATGACTGCTACTGATGGATTGCCTGCACCTACTCGATTCGATAAAAAATTCTTATTGTATTTACCTGCTGAAGAATTTCATGAAATCAGTTTATTACTTTCGGATTATGTTATTAGAAAAGCAGGTTACTTAACAATTATGGTTGGGCAAAATCTTCCATCAAAAAACCTGGATGAATTATTGAAAAAGACTGGAGTAACCCATGCACTAACATTTAATATTGCTCGAAAAAAACCAACCGATCTACAAAGTCATTTAGCAGCAATTAAAAGAAATAACAAAAACATACAATTTTATATTGGTGGTAGTCCTGAAATGGTTTTTGATTTCAAACATATTAAAAACTTAACCATTCTACATCATCCAAATGAACTTGTATCTGCATTAAAATAATTTTTTTTGTTAAGGGTACTAAATTTAAAATTAAACAAATTGAAAAAAGTAGCAGTAATAGGTAGTGGTTTCTCCGGTTTAGCTTGTTCAGCTTTTTTGGCAAAAAAGGGGCATTTAGTTACCGTTTTTGAAAAAAATGCTTCTGCAGGCGGAAGAGCTCGTATGTTTTCTGATCAAGGTTTTGTTTTTGATATGGGCCCAAGTTGGTATTGGATGCCTGAAGTATTCGAAAACTTTTTTAACCAATTCGGTAAAACTACAAAAGATTACTATGAACTTATTCAACTTGATCCGGGATTTCAAATTATTTACAGCAACAACGATGTTTTAAAAATACCTGCTTCCAAAGAAGAATTAAAAAACGAATTTGAAAAAATTGAAAAAGGTAGTGCGGAAAAACTAGAAAAGTTTCTGAAAGAAGCCGAGTTTAAATACAAAGTTGGGATGTCAGAATTAGTGTACAAACCTGCTTATTCTTGGTTTGAGTTTATGAGCATGGATGTTATAACCGGAATGCTGAAATCTAATGTATTTAGTAGTGTAAGCTCTTATGTTCGGAAGTACTTTAAAGATGAGCGCTTAATTATGCTTCTTGAATTCCCTGTTCTTTTTTTGGGAGCAATGCCAAATCAAATTCCGGCTTTATATACTTTAATGAATCATTCTGCACTTTCACAGGGTACATTTTATCCAATGGGTGGCATGTATAAAATTGTTGAAGGAATGAAACAATTAGCAGAATCGCAGGGTGTTCAATTCCGATTTAATGAAGCTATCAGCGGACTTAAAGTTAATGACAATAAAGTTAGTTCTGTTAAAACTGAATTAAACGGTCATTTTTTTGATGGTGTTGTTGCTTCTGCAGATTATCACCATGTAGAACAAAAATTACTTGCTCAAGAATTTAGGAATTATCCTGAAAATTATTGGAGCAAAAAAACTTTTGCTCCATCAAGTTTGATTTTTTATTTAGGAATAAATAAAAAAATAAATAAGTTATTACATCACAATTTATTTTTTGATGCTGATTTTAAAGCGCATTCCGTAGCTATTTATGAAAAACCAAGTTGGCCTGAAGAACCACTGTTTTATGTTTGTTGCCCTTCAAAAACAGACACAAGTGTTGCGCCAGAAGGCATGGAAAATATTTTCATCTTAATTCCAATTGCAACCGGATTAGAAGACAATGATGTAATTAGAGAGCGCTATTTCCAAAAAGTAATCAATCGATTGGAAAAATATACAGAAGAAAATATTTCAGCTCACATTATTTATAAAAAATCTTATTGTGTAAGCAATTTCATTAACGATTATAACGCTTTTGGTGGTAATGCCTATGGATTGGCAAACACACTAAAGCAAACTGCGGTTTTAAAACCAAGTTTAAAAAATAAAAAAATAAAAAATTTATTTTATACCGGTCAATTAACAGTACCCGGTCCCGGTGTGCCTCCTGCTTTAATATCCGGACAAATTGCAGCTAAAGAATTAGATAATTATTTAAAAAACAACTAAACCAAATAATAAAAC
>CAZTCG010000295.1:0-2669 GCA_964612005.1 uncultured Flavobacteriaceae bacterium
TCAACTGGTTTACCTGCATCTGCCAACATGCGTTTGTGAGAAAATTGATTTACTCTAAAATGGTTTAAAACATAAGCATCTGTTTTAATTTCAAGAGAACTGTAATCTTTCCACTTATCTGGATAACCTAATTTTCTGGTTATTTTATTCAATTTAATTAACGCATTTTTTTTAGTACTATCTGTCATCCAGTTTCGAGTTAGTATTCTATCTTTAAAAGCTGCTGCTAAATTATCTACCATTTCGTTTACTCGTTTTTTTGCATCGGCATTAAAATGCTTACCCACAAATGCCTCACCTAAAGCTTCGCCCAAAGCATTATCAAGAGATGTTATACTTGTTTTATAACGTGGTTTTCTTGCTTTAACGCCATTTAATGTTTTTGCATAAAAATTAAAATTTTCTTGCACGATGTCATTGTTTAAATAAGGAGCTGATTCGTGCATTACGCAAAATTTTAAATAGGTTTTCCAATCGTTTATTGAAACAGATTTGAGTAACGAATTTAAATTGGCAAAAAACTCTGGTTGCGTTACAATAATATCAATTGGTAAATTAGTTAATCCAACAGTTGCAAAATAATTTTTAAGCATCAATTCTGGAAATTTGGAAATTAAATCTTCAGTTTTTGAAAGGTTGTATTGTTTTTCTATGTTTCGTAATTCTAAGCTATTCATAGCTTTTTCAGCCAATTTTTTTTCTAAATCAAATACAACTTTTGCCTCCGATGATGCATCTTTTTCATTGATTTTAAATAATTGAAACATGTTTTTTACATGCTGCTGATAAGCAGTGCGAATGGCTTCATACTTGGTGTCAAAATAAAAATCCCTGTCTGGTAAAAAGGTTCCGGATTGTCCTAAATAAACAGCATTCATTTCGCTATTTTTTAAATCGCTTTCAATGCCAAACCCAAATGCGCAGCTAATGCCGGAAACATGAAACTCTGCTATGGTTTTTATTAAATCATCTGGAGTTTTTATTTTTTCAATTTGAGAAAAATAAGAACTCATGTATTTCAAGCCATCTTTTTCCAATTTCAATGTATCCATTGCCAGATTGTAAAAATCACGCATTTTCTGCCTGTTACTACCTACAACAGCATTTTTATCGTTTGAAATTTCAGTTATGATTTCTTTCAGATTTTTATCATTTCTATCTTTAATTTCATTAAAACTACCCCAAGCAGATTCTGTTTCCGGAATAGTATTGTTTTTTAACCAGTTTCCGCAGGCATACTTAAAAAAATCTTCCTTTGGATCAATCGTTTTATCAATAATATCTAATCGGATTCCAGATTTTTTTTGTGCAAAAAATAAACTTGCAGATAAAGAAAGTGTAATAAATAGTGAATGTTTGCGCATGTTTTAAATTTTTGATGTATAAAACTACAAATTAATATATACCTAACCACTTAATTTGGATAAATGGTGTTATACGTTTTTAATTGGTTTTACTTTAACTATTTTACTTGATAGGGCTTTGTTTTTGTTTTTTTAAGACACTAAACTTAGTTAAACAAACTTAAAATCATACATTTGCACCCTTAAATTTTATTAAATGATTACAACTGATATTGCCATTATTGGCGCCGGACCTGTAGGATTATTTGCCATTTTTGAGGCGGGATTATTAAAAATGCGCTGCCACTTAATTGATTATTTACCTCAGCCGGGCGGACAACTATCAGAAATTTATCCGAAGAAACCTATTTACGATATTCCTGGCTATCCAACAGTTTTGGCTCAAGAGTTAGTAGATAATTTAATGAAACAAGCCGAGCCGTTTCATCCAACTTTTACATTAGGTGAACGAATTGAAAAATTGGAAAAAAGAGATGAACGCGATTTTATTTTAACAACAAATATGGGAACTACTATTCATGCGAAGGTGGTTGTAATTGCAGGTGGTTTAGGTTGCTTTGAGCCAAGAAAGCCAGAGGTAGCAGGTTTGGAAAAATTTGAAAACGGAAAAGGAATCGCTTACATGATTTTAGATCCTGAAAAATACAGAGGCAAAAAAGTAATTCTTGCAGGTGGTGGTGATTCAGCACTTGACTGGACTATTTTTCTTGCAGACATTGTTGATGAATTAACCTTAGTTCATCGCAGCGAATCATTCAGAGGTGCGCCTGATTCTGTTAACAAAGTAATGAAATTGGCTGATGAAGGTAAAATCAGATTATTACTGAATTCTAATTTATCACAAATTATTGGTGATGATGTTTTAAAACAAGTGGGTGTAATTAACACAAAAACAAATGAAGAAATCGTTTTAGATACTGATAATTTAATTCCTCTATTTGGTTTGAGTCCTAAATTAGGACCAATTGAAAATTGGGGATTAAACCTTGATAAAAACGCTATTGAAGTTAACACTGAAGATTATAGCACCAATGTGCCCGGTGTTTATGCAATTGGAGATATTAATACATACACCAATAAATTAAAATTAATACTTTGTGGATTTCATGAGGCAGCATTAATGAGCCATAGCGCCTACAAATACATGAATCCGGGAATTAAATACACCATGAAATACACCACGGTGCAAGGTGTAAATGCATTTTAAAAAAAATGAAAAGTATGTCATAGTAAATGTATAACCTGAATTGAGCAATTAAAGAGCCATTAAGCCTTCAATTTCAAGCGCTTGTTTATACACCTTAA
>CAZTCG010000296.1:0-470 GCA_964612005.1 uncultured Flavobacteriaceae bacterium
TCAATAAAGCAGCCATGGTTATTGAGTTTGATCCTAAAGGGCATATACTTGATGCTAATCAGCTTTTTTTAAATAAAATGGGCTACACACTGGATGAAATAAAATTACTTCATCATAAATCATTGGTATGCAAAGATGTTGATTATGAAAAAGTATTTTGCGATTTCTGGACTGATTTAAAATCTGGAAAAAGTACATCAGGTGAATACCAACGTAAAAAAAAGAATGATGAAATTGTTTGGATTCAGGCTAGTTACAATCCGGTTTTTGACAAATCAGGTAAGGTATATAAAGTAATCAAAATTGGTTATGATATCACTGAAATGAAAAATCAGCGAACTGAGATTGATAAAATGACTCTTCAATTGAATCAGCAAGTTGCTGCATTAAACAAATCAGCCATCGTTTCTGAAACTGATGCTGATGGAAATATTATTTATGTAAATGATTTGTTTTGCGATATTTCAGAA
>CAZTCG010000296.1:480-2652 GCA_964612005.1 uncultured Flavobacteriaceae bacterium
AGGTAAAAAAGTGCCTGTGGAGCTGAATGTAAACAGTAAATTCATCAATGGAAAATTTTATGTTATAGCATCCAGTATCGACATTTCTGAGCGCATTGCATTCGAAAAAAAACTAGCAGATTCCAATCGCTTTATGGAGTTAATCAATTCAGCGATTGATTCTACTTCATTGGTGACGGAAACAGATTTAAGTGGAAACATTTCCTACGTCAACGATAATTTTTGTCGTGTTTCTAAGTATTCCATGTATGAATTAATTGGTAAAAACCACCGCATTCTAAAATCAGGTAAACAACCGGATGGTATTTTTAAAGGGATGTGGAAAGCCATATCAATGGGTTTAACCTGGCAAGGTGAAATTTTAAACGTAAGCAAAAACGGTAAATATTATTGGGTGGAAACTACCATCATGCCATTTAAAGATCAATCCGGAAAAATCGAAAAATACGTTGCCATTCGTTTTGATATATCCAAGCAAAAAGAATCCGAGGCATTAAAAAGACAAACCGAAGCATTACTAGCTGCTCAACGCGATTTGGAAGAAAGCAATACCGAACTAGAGGCACAATCACAAAAATTACAAGCATCGGAAGAAGAATTAAGGGTGCAGCAAGAAGAATTGATGCAGAGCAATAAAGAGCTGGAAGAAAAAACAAAATTGCTCGAAGAAAAAAATCATGCTTTTGATGAAAAAAATAAAATGTTGATTGAAGCAGGGAAAGATTTGCAACGCAAATCAGAAGAGCTTGCGCTGAGCAGTAAATATAAATCGGAGTTCCTGGCCAACATGAGCCACGAATTAAGAACACCTCTTAATTCCATCATCTTGTTGAGTAAGCTGCTTACCGATAACCTGGAAGGAAATCTGTCAACAGATCAGATTGAATATGTTTCTGTAGTTCACAAAGCAGGTAATAATTTGCTTGAACTCATTAATGAAATTCTGGATCTTTCCAAAATTGAGTCCGGAAAAATGGATATTAATCCTGAAACCATTATTTTAAGTGAGTTTAAAAAAGATACTGAAGATTTATTTTTGCCTTTAAGCAAAGACAAAGAAATTGATTTTTCAATAAACATCACTACTGATTGTCCGAAAGAAATTTTTACCGATCGCATGCGAATTGATCAGGTAATTAAAAACTTACTCTCAAACGCATTTAAATTCAGTGCAAAAGGAAAAGTTGCCTTAAACGTTAGTATGCAAAATAGTAACTTAATTACATTTGCTGTTGCAGATACGGGTATTGGAATTCCAAGCAGATGGCTCCACCAAACGTAAATATGGCGGAACTGGTTTAGGGCTTTCCATTAGCAGGGAAATTGCTCACTTACTTGGAGGGAATATCCACCTCGAAAGTGAGCCCGGAAAAGGCAGCACATTCAGTATCACTATTCCCGTAAATTATAGCGAAAAGGATAATTTAAAATCCGAAGAAAAAATTGAACAGCCAGTTTCACTTGAGGAGATAGTTGATGAAATCGAATTTGATGATGATCGTAGTCTGATTAACTCAACAGATAAATCCATTTTAATTGTTGAGGATGATGCTATAACTGCAAAAGTTGTACAAAATGCTGCAAGAGCAAGAGGTTACAAAACTGTTGTTGCAGTAAATGGAAAACAAGGTGTAGATTATGCCAAAAAATACAATCCTTCCGGAATCATTTTAGATATCAATCTACCCGTTAAAAATGGCTGGGATGTACTTAAAGAAGTGAAAAATTTTGCGGAGACCAAAAATATTCCTGTTCACATTTTATCATCGGAGGACATTGATAAAAACAAATCTAAATTGGCCGGAGCTATTGATTTCACTGCAAAGCCAGTAGATGACAACCGATTAAATTCTATTTTTTCCACATTAGATGATTTGATGAATGGAAATTCAGGAAAGATTATTTTGTTTTCGGATATTGAAGAGCATCGTTTATCGATGGAAAATTTTTTAAATGAAAAACAACTGGATGTTGTTTCAGTAATTCCTGATGGAGATCTTTCAGCCGCACCATCAAAGGAAAATACCGCCGCCATATTAATTGATATGGATTTTAAAAAAGCAAAAGTTTCTAAATTTCTTGAAAAAATAAAACCTCAATTCGGTGGACATTCCATTCCGATTATCATTTTCTGTAACACGTATCTTTCTTCACTTGATCAACAAAGAATTC
>CAZTCG010000297.1:0-2651 GCA_964612005.1 uncultured Flavobacteriaceae bacterium
ATGGAACAGAAGACACGATTCTTTACGCTGCTGCATTCGATGCAAATGGTGGTGTTTTTGAACCACTGTTTACAGAAGAAGATGCAATTATTTCGGATGAATTAAATCACGCATCCATTATAGATGGTGTACGTTTATGTAAAGCACAGCGTTACCGTTATAAAAATTCGGATATGCAGGATTTGGAAGAGCAATTGAAAAAAGCACAGGCACAACGATTCCGTATTATTGTAACAGATGGTGTTTTTTCAATGGATGGCTATGTTGCTCCCTTAGATAAGATATGCGATTTAGCTGATAAATATAACGCTTTGGTAATGGTTGATGAATGCCATGCTACAGGATTTATAGGGAAAACTGGAAGAGGAACCATTGAATTAAAAAATGTAATGGGCAGAGTAGACATTATCACTGGCACTTTAGGAAAAGCATTGGGAGGTGCAATGGGTGGATTTACAACCGGTAAAAAGGAAATCATTGAATTGCTGCGCCAGCGTTCACGGCCATATTTGTTTTCAAACTCACTTGCTCCAAATATAGTTGGTGCTTCAATAGCTGTCTTTGATTTATTAAGTGAAACAACAGAATTAAGAGATCAGTTGGAATGGAACATTAACTATTTTAAAAAAGGAATTAAATCAATCGGACTTGAAATTAAAGATGGAGATTCGGCTATTGTCCCGGTAATGCTTTACGATGCACGTTTATCTCAGCAATTTGCTGAAAAATTATTACAAGAAGGCATCTATGTAATCGGATTCTTTTATCCTGTAGTTCCAAAAGATAAGGCTAGAATTAGAGTTCAGTTATCTGCTGCACATACCAAAGAGCACTTAGATAAAGCCATTGCAGCTTTTGAAAAAGTTGGTAAGGAACTAGGAGTGATTAAGCACTAAATTAGTTAATCAATATAAAAAAGATCGGAAGCAATTTTATCAGCAAATTGCTTCCCTTTTTTTGTAAGAAGATAGTTGTCTTGATTGAATTCAAATAAATTTTGATTAAGGTAAATTGCAACCTCACTTAAAAAATGTTGTTCAAACATTTTCCCGAAACGCTTAGAAATTTCATTTAAATCAACTCCCCACATTGTTCGCAATCCGGTCATTATATATTCGTTGTACTGATTGGTTACACTTAATTCTTCTATTGTAAATGGTAAATTGTTGTTTTCAATTAAACGAATGTACTCGTTATTGTTTTTAATGTTCCATTGTCGGCTAATGCCGTTAAATGAGTGCGCTGATGGTCCAACACCCAAATAATGTTTACCCTTCCAGTAATTGCTGTTGTGTTGTGAGAAAAAACCTTCCTTCCCAAAATTGGAAATTTCATAATGTGTAAAACCTGCATTTTGCATTTCATCCATCAACACATCAAAACATATTTTGCTAAAATCATCTTTGATTTCAGGCTCTATTCCTTTTTCGTATAATTTACCAAGAACTGTTCTTTCTTCAATAGTTAAATTGTAGGCAGATAAATGTTTAACCCCAAGTTTAGTGATTTCATCAATGTTTTTTTTCCAGCTCTCAATGGTTTGATATTTCGAACCATAAATTAAATCCACACTGATGTTTTCAATTCCTATTGATTGAGCTAATTGTACAGCGTCTTTACTTTGTTTGGCTGTATGGCTTCTTTTCATCCATTTTAATTCTTCATCAATAAAACTTTGAATACCGATACTTAATCGATTAATGCCCAATAATTTTAATTCATTTAGTTTTATTAAATAAAAATCATCCGGGTTGGCTTCAAGCGTAAATTCGATGCTGCTTTTTACATTGTAATTTTTGTAAATCGAATTGATAATGATTTCAAGTTGTGACGCAGATAATAAACTAGGAGTACCGCCCCCAAAGTAAATGGTTTCTATTTCCTGTTTGATTAAATAGTCTTTATTTAATTCAAGTTCTTTTGCAATTGTATTTACTAATTGTTGAACAGAATTTAATTGCGTGGAAAAATGGAAATCACAATAATTACAAGCTTGCCTGCAAAAAGGTATATGAACATAAATCCCCGCCATTAAAATAAAGAAGAAGAATTTTTCTGTGCTTCATAACCTTCATCAATTTTAAGGTTTTTTGATTTTGAAGCAGCAACGGCTAGTTGATCGCAATAGTTATTATGCTCATTATTTGCATGACCTTTTACCCAAACAAAATTTACCTGATGTTTTGTAGCAATTCGTGAATAACGCAACCATAAATCTGGATTCTTTATTTTAGAAAATCCTTTTTTTATCCATCCATTTAACCATTTTTTTTCAATGGCATCTACCACGTAGCGTGAATCAGAAAAAATAGTGACTTGTGCATTTTCTTTTTTAAGTGATTCCAAAGCAACAATAACACTTAATAACTCCATTCTGTTGTTGGTGGTTAAACGATATCCTTCGGAAAGTTCTTTTCGGTGTTCACCTGCCATCATTACAACACCGTAGCCACCCGGTCCGGGATTGCCACTACAGGCACCATCGGTATAAATGTGAATGAGCAAATAAATTAGTGTCTAGTGAAAATAAATTAATCGTACTTTACTATTTTACCCGTATGTTTTTTGCCATCAACGGTTAAGGAATATAAGTAAAATCCATTTGATAGATGTTCAATGGTGATTGTTTCTTTTTTACCGATTGTTATACT
>CAZTCG010000298.1:0-2625 GCA_964612005.1 uncultured Flavobacteriaceae bacterium
TGATAGCCATGAGGTAAAAGAATTACTGAGGAAATACAAATCCAAAAAAGATAGCATTTACACTTCATTTGATGGAATGGATAAAATAAAAGTAGATGAAGGAATTATTGAAAAATTAATTACTGATGTACACAATATGCTTTCAAAAGACAGTTCACTTCCTAAAACAAAAAACTGGAGAGAAAGCCCTTCCATGCAAAACTTACTGGAAAGCATTAACATTGAAATGGGTCAATTGGGAAATAATTTATTTGGCTTATTTAATGGAGTAACATATTACACAAGCCATCAAATGAGGAATGCAGATTCTGAGCTGAGCAAGATTAATGGAACAGCACATTTAATAAATCAAAAGGCATATAAGTTTTGTAATAACATCAAACGCCAGCAGTTAAAAGTAAATTCTTAAGAATCTGTAATGAAAGAAAAAATAAAACGTAATAATTAACTCAATTAATTTTTATAGAGATATAGAAACTGACATATTGAGGGATTTTAAAATTGTCAGTTCGAACGAAGTCGAGAACTAACAAAGAAATTTTTGAATAAATATATAAATGATAATAAACAACTTAATAAATGTAACTATGGAAACAACAATTAAAACACCTAAAATTCGTGAAACAGAAAAGGTTATTTATCATCCATTTGTAAAAATACATGTGGAGAAAAAAGTAGAAATATTGGCCATGAGAAGTGATAAAGAAAATCTGTTGCGAATAGATTTTATATATCAGGCACCCAGTTATTATCATAATGGTGGCTGGATACAGATGAGCCCGGATTGTTTTATCAGGCCATGCGGAAGTAGCACAAAACTGAAGCTGGTAAAAGCGGAGAACATTCCGCTAGCTCCAACCAAACATTTTTTCAAGGCAAAAAACTCAATATTGTCTTACAGCCTTTATTTTCCTGCACTTCCAGAAAACACAACAAGTATTGATATTATCGAATGTGAAGGACCGGGAGGTAACTGGTTTAATTTCTATGGAGTTTCCATGGAAACAGTAAAAGAAAGAAAAATACAAGTAAACATTAACTAATAAAAAAAATCATGAATACTAATTTCAAATTTTGTTGCAGATATACTTATACGGTAATCCCCAAAACAAGCATTAAAGAATGCCTTGAAAATAACCCCTGGCTGTTTAATAATTCGTATTTCTTTTACAGTTATTACAATAACCCAGAATTGATACCTGAACACGTATTTATGGATGAAAAAAATTTCCTCACTGAAAATATGGCCATTTTAAGTGGTGCCAGTAATACTTTGGATGATGTAATTGATGAAATCAACTGGAATGAATTTGGAACCTGGTACATCAATCAATATCCTACTGATGTGTATTGCGATAAAAGTATGGTGATTGGAACAACGGAATTACTTCAGGCACAAACTGGAAATGATTTTGTTGATTATGAAAAACTGAATGATCAGTGGAAATTCATACACGAGTTAAATCCTGATATTTTCATCACAAAACACAAACGAGGAATTTTAATAGGAGCTTTAAATGAATACAATATTTGGGCAGTTGAAATGCCTGAAAAAATTTTAAAATAATTAATATGAACTACATAAACGTAAAAATTAAAAATGATGCTGAGTTAAACAGCCATTCAACTAACAAACAGTTTAGCTGGAACACCAAAAAATTACCACATGAAAAAACGGGAAACATTCAACTACTGGATGAAACAAATACTGTTAAAGCAGAAATTCCTATTCAACAAGTTTATATCATTCATAATGAAGAGGAGTATCGGGTTTTTATGACAGAACGAGATAACAAGAATTACAGCGTATACGCAATTGCAGGAGAGGTAAACCGAACAGATTTGCTTACTGCCATACAAAATAACGATGATAAGTTAAATAACTACCATGCAATTAAATTAAGCATTCAAGGGCATAAAACATCGGTTGTGTCTTTTGATTTAAGAGAATTATCGCCGATTTATTAATCGCAATATAAAATAGTTAGTAAATGTGAATAGTAGATTTTAAAGAATATTAAAATCAAATTTTCTTATATAAAATAAACGCTTTCCTAAAGAAGAAAAAAAATTTCTCCAAAATAATTGAGCGCAATATCATTACGGTTAACCGAAACTAATTTTGTAAAACAATAAACAATCAAGCCATGAAACCAACATTTATTTTAGAATCACTAAAACTTAAACCTAACTATGGTTGGGAACTGAATGCATTAGGTACCACTCCTGATGAAAGTTTTTATAACGGAATTTTGGAAAACACATCCATCTGTTTATCATGGATTGCTTTTAAAAAAGAGATTGAAAGTAAAGATTTAAAGGTTCATCATTTTAAAAGAAACAGCTCAGATATGCCTGGCATAGATAATAGTTTGCCATGTTTTTTGATTGTTACAAACGGCAGAAAATGGTTTGTTTCAAAGACAGATGATGAATCTTTTTCTGAAATAAAGTTAGACGGCTTGATTGATTTATTGGCAAATGAACTATCACGAATAGTTGATGTATTGAAAATTAAAAATAAGGATGGCGATTATATTTTAAACATCAAACGTTCAATTCATTTTATGAAAAGAAATTTAAAATCAATACCGGACGAGGTAAAAAGAAGTCAATCAAAATTAG
>CAZTCG010000299.1:0-2610 GCA_964612005.1 uncultured Flavobacteriaceae bacterium
GCGCTTTCTTTTTCTTTTTCCGCTAAGGCTAATCTATTCAGGATTTCTTCCTCAAACTGATGATCGCGAACTTGTTTTACAATATCGGCAAATCCGGCTTCATCTACTTTAAATGCTTTATTACAATTCGGACAAATAATTTCGTTCATATTCATTGCGTTTTAATTTTGATTATTATTAATAGTTTTTAATTTATGTTCTTTACTTAATTTTTTAAAATTATAATTTAACAATACACATTTTAAATACTGTTTTTTATGTTATCAAAAATCTAACTAATTCACTGATTTACTGTTTTTATAGTTTTTAACATCGTTCATTTTTTGAATAAAATAATTTATAATGTCTAATTTGCTACAAATTTAATCTTACTAAAGCGTATTAATAATGCGCTCAATTTGAAGTTGTAAAAATTATATCGTTATTTTAAGAATCTTAAAGCAAACATTAATGATTAAATTAAATTTGAATAATGTTCGGCTTCATTTCTTATTTTTCGTTCAATAAGTAGCACTAAAAAATTTAAATATAACATTAGTTTTGTTGAATGGAGTTTTCATCAAAACACATAGAACGCGCGGTAAATGAATTTTCGCAATTACCCGGTGTAGGAAAAAAAACAGCTTTGCGATTTGTATTACATCTTTTGAAAAAAGATATTCAGGATGTAGAGCATTTTGCAGAATCGCTAAGCCTTTTAAAATCTGAGATAAAATATTGTTCAAATTGTTTTAATATTTCCGATAAAGAAGTGTGCGAAATTTGTTCTAACCCGGCAAGAGATGAAAAATTAATTTGCGTTGTTCAGGATATTCGTGATGTAATGGCCATTGAAAATACTGGTCTGTATCGTGGACAATATCATGTGCTTGGAGGTATAATTTCACCAATGGATGGTATCAGTCCATCTCAATTAACAATAGAACCATTAGTTGCTAAAATCTCAGAAAAACAAGTGCAAGAGATTATAATGGCTTTGCCTGCAACTATGGAAGGTGAAACAACTAATTTCTACATCTATAAAAAAATTGCAGGGTTTCAACTTAAAGTATCTACAATTGCCAGAGGTATTGCGGTTGGTGATGAATTAGAATATGCTGATGAAGTTACACTTGGTAGATCTATACAGTTTAGAGTTCCTTACACTAATCATTTAGTGAAGTGATATCCTAACTTTAATTTGTAAGTAATTTCAAAAATCGTTTTTATTTTAATGACAGCCTTTTCAATAATACATTTGGTCGATAACGATCTTCCTGATAGGTGTCGTATAAGTTTTGTAAAGTATTAAATATATTTTTCAATCCAATCTCGTTCGACCAAGCGATTAAGCCTTTTGGGTAGTTTACTCCTTTAGTCATAGCTAAATCAATATCTTCTGCTGTTGCCACTTTTAAATTTAAAGCATCATAAGCTTCATTAATTAACATAGCAAGTATGCGATCAACAATTAATTTGCCTTTTTCTAAATTTTCATCCGGTAAAAGTGTTGCAGCACCTTCTTTGTAATTGTAAAAACCTCGGTTTGTTTTCTTGCCTAAAAATCCGGCTTCAACCAAACGTTTTTGAAGTAAACTAGGTTTAAAACGTTGGTCATAGTAAAACTCTTTCCATACGGTTTCAGTTACTACGTAATTTACATCGTGACCAATTAAATCGGTTAATTCAAAAGGCCCCATTTTAAAACCGCCAATTGTTTTCATGGCCCAATCAACAGTAGCAATGTCTGCAATACCTTCTTCAACAATGCGCATGGCTTCGCCATAATATGGTCTAGCAATTCGGTTTACAATAAAGCCCGGAGTGTCTTTACAAATAACAGGTACTTTTTTCCAATCTAGTATTAGGGCTTTACATAACTCTGCAAGTACTTCATCTGTTGCTATTCCAGGAATAATTTCTACCAAAGGCATTAAGGTAGCCGGATTAAAAAAATGTATTCCAATAACGCGCTCAGGTTTTTTACATGCAGAGGCAATAGATGTTATTGATAAGGAAGATGTATTGCTTGCTAAAACACAGTGTTCGGAAACAATTTCTTCTAAAGATGTAAAAACTTTTTTCTTAATATCCAGATTTTCTACAATTGCCTCAATGATTAAATTACAATTAGAAAATGAATCAAGTGAAGAAACAAATTTGATATT
Organism: uncultured Flavobacteriaceae bacterium; assembly: GCA_964612005.1. GTDB lineage: Bacteria > Bacteroidota > Bacteroidia > B-17B0 > Aurantibacillaceae > JADJDM01. The sequence goes on from CAZTCG010000299.1 coordinate 2,148, forward strand.
ATTAATAATCGATTCGCTTTTTTCTTGTGTGATTTTTTGTTTCTCAACAAGTTTTAATAAGCCGGATTTTAAGTTTGCTTCTGCTTTTATTAATGCTGTTTCATTATTGTCGTAAACAAGAACTTGATTGCCTGCTGTTGCAGCTACTTGGGCTATACCACTGCCCATTGCTCCAGATCCAATAATGCCAATTTTAGAATTTAATGAGATATTGAAATTAGTCATGATGATAATAATGTTTAATTCGTTTTCTCTACCCAGTCACCGTTTTCTTTTATCAATGAAATGAGCTCATCAACAGCTTCCTCAGATGCGATGTTTTTTTTCACTACCTCTTTACCTTTATACAAAGAAATTTTTCCAACTCCTACTCCCACGTATCCGTAATCTGCATCTGCCATTTCGCCCGGACCATTTACAATACAGCCCATAATGCCTATTTTAATTCCTTTTAAGTGATCGG
>CAZTCG010000300.1:0-2599 GCA_964612005.1 uncultured Flavobacteriaceae bacterium
TGTTTCTCAATCGGTGGTAAAACAGCATGAAGATAAAGTCTGGGTGCAGTTTTCGGTTAAGGACACAGGAATTGGAATTGAAGAAAATCAATATTCTAAAATCTTTAATAGTTTCACGCAGCTTAATCCGCAAAATCAAAATGTTTCTGAAGGAATCGGATTAGGACTTTCCATTGTAAAAAGTATTGTGGAACAAATGGGAGGGGAGATTAATTTGGAGAGTGTTGTAGGACAAGGCAGTGAATTTTCGGTGATACTTCCTTTTGAATTGAGCATTGGTGAAGAACAAGAAAAAGCAGATTCTTCGGAGCGTTTAATGATGACCTCTTTGCGAGTTTTATTAGCTGAAGATAATTTAGTGAATCAGTTTATTGTGCAAGCTATGCTGCAAGACTGGGGATTTAATGTAGATGTTGCAGAAAATGGAGAGGAAGCATTAATGTTATTTAAAAACAATAATTACGAAATTATATTAATGGATATTCAAATGCCAGTTTTAGATGGCTTGGCAGCAACTGAATTGATCCGTAATTATAAGGATGATAAAAAAGCGAATGTTCCAATTGTTGCTTTAACCGCAAATCCTTCAAAGCAATTTCAAAAGAAATTTTTAAATGCAGGTATGAATGATGTTATTGTAAAACCATTTAAAGATGACTTACTTTACAAGAAAATTGTTTCATTATGTTCTGGAAATGTTGATTTAATAAAAGTAATTAAACGAAAGTATCCAGCCCGAAAAAAACCTGTTGCCGCTACTTCCAAATTGTATAATCTTTCCTTTTTAGAAAAAGAAATTGGTCCTAATAGCGATTTTATGCAAAAGATGCTCGAGATTTTTATTGAAACAATTCCGGAATCTGTTAATCGTATGAATGAGCATTTTAAACAAAGTGAAATGGATGCAGTTGCAACCTTGGCGCATAAAATAAAACCTACACTTGATGGTGCAGGAATCTCTACACTTTATCAAACAATTCGTAATGTAGAGAAATACAGGGAGCTAAAAAGAACTCCAACGCAATTGAAAAATGATCTAATAAAAATCGAATCGACAATTAATACAATTGTAAACGATTTTAAATTGGAGATTGAAGCTATAAAAAATAATAGTGCAAATTTGAATTGAAAATGCTTCAAATTATTGCGCGCATAATCTCAATTGTATTTCATCCGCTTGCCGTTATCATGGCTTTCGCTTTATTGTATATTACAACTATCTACGATGATGAAATGGCCTTGCTGGTTATGTCGCTGATTGGATATATAGCTGTTTTACCTATCGTGATTTACAACTCAGTTCAATTATTAAGAGGGAAAATTTCAAATTTTGACTTGAGTAATCAGCAAGAAAGAAATAAGACATATCCGTTACTACTGTTGATTTTAGTTTTATTAGTAGGGAGTTCAATTTGGATGGATGTGCCTAAAGCACTTATTTTAAATTTAGGAATTTTTGCAATGATGTTAGTGGTGTTTTTTTTCTTCAGAAATTATTTGAAAATATCACTGCATGCTTCAACTTCTTTTTTTCTTACAGCTTTAATACTATTTGATTTTGGAATTATTGGTTTGTATGCAGTATTCATAAGTATACTCGTTGCATTCTCGCGTATAATTTTAAAACGTCATACTAAAATGGAAGTAGTAATAGGAGGGGCTTCAGGACTTTTATTAGGATTACTTTCCTGCATTATTCGCTAAAAGCAAATTTATTTTCTCAATGTTTTCTGTCCAGTTGAAGTTTTTTAAAATAAAATTTCTGGCATTGATCTTTATCGTTTCATAAAGCACCTTGTCGCTAAGCAATCTGTTAATCTGGTTCTTAAATTCTTCCGGAGAGTCAGCGATTAAAACCTCCGCTTCGGGAGTAGCCCCCAATGCATTATTAGCCATACTTGAAATTACACATGGCGTTTCCATGGCCATCGCTTGTAGTATTTTATTTTGTAAGCCTATACTGATAAACATAGGTGCAATCATTATTCGTGATTGATTAAATGCATCACGACTATCATCTACCCATCCAACAATCTCGATGTTATTAGATTGTAGTTTCGAAATTTCTTCTGTTGGTGTAGCACCAACAACTGCAAGTTTTAAATTGGGCAATAGCGGCATGATTTGCTCTGCTGCATATTTTATTGCATAGATGTTTGGTGCGTAAGAAAGATTTCCAATAAATAACAGATCGTATTTTTTCTCACAATTATTGCTTTGATAAAAATCAGCATCAACTCCATTTGGAATAATTGATATCGATTTTTTGTCCTCGTGTGGTATATACGATTGGTCCTGTTTCGAAATAATTATTTTGTTTTTAAACTGATTGAATAATTTGTTTTCGTAGTGTAGTAATCGCTTGTATTCTAATTTTGCTGGTAATCGCATAAATGTACTTGCACTCTCTGCATATCGCTTCATACCGATGGAAAATGTATCCATATAATCTAATAGCGAATTTTCTATTTTATTGTCTTGCATGTATTCGCCCATTCTTAGTAAATGACAAAATACAGCATCAGGCTGATGTTGCTTAATAAACGCTTTTAATTGCGCTTTACCTTTTTCAGAGGTAAAATAAGCAGTTTGAAAAGGG
>CAZTCG010000301.1:0-2576 GCA_964612005.1 uncultured Flavobacteriaceae bacterium
AGCATAAAGACCCCAGCCAAATTCAACTTGAGCGGTGTTACTGAATGAAACTCCTTTTAAGTTATAAAAACCCGCTTTTTGTGCATCGGCATCTAAATCAACAATGAGTTGGTTTTCAAAATCGGTGCGATACGCATCAAAAGTTAGGTATGCATCTCTGAAATCCAATTTAAATTTCTGTGTGTAATTTATTCCGTAATTCCAGGCAACTTCTGCATTTAATCCATAGGGTAGATTCTTATTTGTTGTCTTGATTTCAAACACACGGGCACTTGCCATTAATGATGTGTTTTCTGCAAATAAGTTTGGTGTTCGTAAAGCACGGCCACCTGACAAACGAAAAACAGATTTGCTATCATTGAAAGCATAACGTAAGTGTAAACGAGGTGTAAAAAATAACCCATAATAATTATGATAATCTGCACGTGCACCTGCAACTAAATTGAAGTTAGTTAAGTAATTATAAGTGTACTCTACAAAAGCACCGGGCACTTGCTCTGTTCGTTTATAATTCGATTGCTCAAATTTTTCATTCATCACATCCATCATAAAACTGCTTCCGATTTTGTATTTGTGATTGGTGTTGGCAATAAAACTTTCAAAAATCAAATTAGCATAGATGTTTTGTTGAATGCCTGAATAAGGGCGATTGCCATAAAAATTATTTTGCTCATGATTAGAAAAATTTAATTGTAATCCCATGCTTTTTGCAAAGGCATCAAATCTTTTTGATTTTATTCCGATTTTATAAAATGGAGTGGTATCATTAGCAGAACTAAAAAATTGTTTATCCTGACCACCATTTCTGTTATCATCAACATAACTTGCACCAAATTGCCCCTCAAAGCCTTTGCGTGTTTGATACACCCATTTTTGCAACACATTTACCTGACTACCAGTTGGAATATCCATGAAACCATCACCGTTCATGTCTTGTTTCAAAGGATTTGAACTTGCATGAAGCAAAAGATTGGTGCTCCACACATCTGTTAATTTTTTTGAAAGATTCAAATTGTATTCATTTCTTGCATTTGCGTTTACGTAAGCATTAAAAAACAATTTTTCGCTTGTAGCCGGATTTTGCAATTCAGTATTTATTTGCCCCGAAAAACTTTCGTAACCATTAATAACAGTGCCTGCGCCCTTGCTTAATTGTATCGATTGTATCCAAGTTCCTGGAATAAAATTTAATCCGTAAATGCCTGCAAGTCCACGCAAGTAGGGCATGTTATCTTTTGTAATCATGGCGTATTGCCCTGATAAACCAAGCATTTGAATTTGCTTGGCTCCGGTTACTGCATCTGAAAAATTAACATCAATGGAAGCATTGGTTTCAAAACTTTCTGAAAGGTTGCAACATGCGGCCTTCATCAATTCTCGTTGATTTAAAACTTCAGTTTTAATTGTGTTCATCATCGATAATTCAGAGCCAGTTGTTCGGTAAACAATCTGAACTTCTTTCAGTTGTTTGATATCTTGAAGTACAATCAATACAAAAAATTGTGAGGTATCAACAGTTAAAGTGTCACTTGTAAATCCAATATTGGAAACAATCAATTGATTGCTCAATTTACTTTTTGCAAGTTGAAAATTTCCATTTTGATCGGTAATGGCAGGTTCATTATTGCCTTGCCATCTGAGCATTGTTCCGGGTAAAGGAAGTGAGTCTGCTTTCCCATTAATTTCAATCACTTTGCCTTGCAATTTTTGCTGGGCATAAAAATGATGAATACAAAAAATGGAAAGCAACATAATTAAGATTGCCTTCATATGAATCAATGTTTATTTATTACACTTTTGATCCTTGTATTTACAGCAATCGGGTAAATTGGAATACGCTTCCTGGTCTGCCTTCACGTTTGGGGTTTCGTGCCCTGATTTTGCAATTGCCTGATGTATTTGTTCTTCAGAAACTTTATCTGCTCTGTAAACTAACGTTAAATTTTTTGTTTTTTCATCCCATGATGAATTTTTAACGCCTTTAATGTAAGCGGCATTTTCAATACGTTTTTTACATTCGCCACAATTGCCTTCCACTTTTATGCTAATTGTTTTGATTTCTTTTTTTGCTTTCTCTTGAGCAATTGTATTATTGATAAATAAAATTGATGCGATGATTAAAAATAATGTTTTCATGTTTTTTAAATTAATTTGATTTTTTAAGTTCTGGCGAAGTCGAGAACTGAATTTTTTTGGATGCTGAGCAAATCGAAACAACCAAAAATATAATTAAAAGTGGTTTCGACTTTGCTCAACCACCAACATAAAATAAAAATCAAATCAAATAAGAACAAACCAATTTAATGATTGGTGGACTTTTTCCGGGCGGAATATCTACAAATTGATAAGTTGAAAATGGAATAGAGTTTAGTAAAAGATTAAAATCAAAATAAGAAAAAATAAAAAATAAATTCTGAACAGAATTGTTTTTTAAAAAATCGGATAAAGTATCAAAATTTAAAAGTGAATTTTCATTAAGCTGAATCGCTTTTACAATATCCTTACAACAATCATCATTTGCTTCTTCACTTTCATTGCAACAGCATTCTTTATGTTGCACAAAATAGTTATCAGAT
>CAZTCG010000302.1:0-2536 GCA_964612005.1 uncultured Flavobacteriaceae bacterium
ATACCTTAAATTTTAATTTGATGAATCCATTGTCTTTTCCATATTTGATGGAATTGGTAAGTAAATTCACAAAAACCTGACGTATTCTAAACTTATCAGCAAGTACCTTCAATGATTTCTTTGATTCTTCATCGAAAAAAATACTGATATTTCTTTTACTAGATGTTAGTTCCAACTGTTGAGAAACATCATTTGCCAAAGCTACCACATCAAATTTTTCCATATCAAGTAAAAGTGAGCCACTTTCTAATTGAGAAATTGTTTCTAAATCATCAATAATGTTAATCATTCTATCTACACTTTTATCTGCACGTTTCAAGTATTCCAAATTAATCGTTTCATCATATAAGCCACCATCAATCAATGTGGAAACATAGCCTTGAATATTAAAGATGGGGGTTTTTAATTCGTGAGAAACATTGCCCAGGTATTCTTTCCTATAATTTTCTAGCTTAGTTAGATGCTCCACTTCTTTTTCGCGATCGCTGGCTATTTTCAAGATTTCTTGATTGAGCTGTTCAATTGGATCGGCAGCATCATAGGTGTAATCGTAATTTTCGTCAGGTATTTTTTTTTCGGTAAACTGACGTAGTTTTTGAACTGTTTTTTCTATTCGTGAATAAATTATTTTCTGGTAAACAAAATAAAAAAACAAAAAAGAGCACGTAAAACAAATAAATAAATTAACCAATAATAATTCTACCGAAAGATGTAGCGTGAAAATTGAATTCAAGAAAAATAGAACGAGGGTAACGGTAAAGGAAAATATTAAACAAGAGAATAAAAAAACGGTATAGTTACTTCTGTTCATGATACAAATTTACAAGTTGTAAAATATCTAAAATTAACTGATTATTAAATTAATTAATGAAAGTTTTATTTTTTACTTTTTTACAAATTTATTCCTTTAAAATCACAATTTATGTTTTAGTTTTGATTTATGCTGAAAACAATTTTTTGTAGCATTTTATTTTTATCCCTTTCAATTATCTTTTTCTCTTGTCAAAAAGATGAAGCCATAATTGATACTGCTAACTATCCAAGAGAGGTTGGGAAAATATTGGTTGGAAAATGTGCCACATCGGGTTGTCATAATGATGCGAGTTATAAAATTGCTGCCGGTTTAAATTTAACTACATGGTCGGATTTAATGAAAGGTTCAAATGTTGGTTCAGTTGTTATACCATACAACAGCAATATGAGTTCTTTGCTATATTTTATTAATACTTATTCTGATTTGGGATTAACAAATAGTCCGACTATGCCTTTAAATGATAATAAATTAAGCAGAGAAGAAGTGGAGTTAATTAAAAATTGGATAAACAATGGAGCACCTGATGAAAGTGGAAACGTAGCTTTTCCTCCAATCAATAATCGCTCTAAATTTTATGTTGCTCATACCTCATGTAAAATTGTTTGCGTTTTTGATGCTGAAACGGGTTTACAAATGCGCTACACTAAAGTTGTAAATGATGATGAAAGTTGCACAGCTCATCAGGTTAAAGTTTCTCCGGATGGAAAATATTGGTATGTGTGTTACACCAATAATGGAAAATATTTAAGAAGATATAGTACATATGACGATAGCTTTGCAGGAGAAATTTATATTGGTGCAGCTGATTGGAATACATTTTCGATTACACCTGATTCTAAAAAAGCATTTGTAGTAGATTGGAGCTCATCCGGTAAAGTTGCAGAATGCGATTTAGTTAACATGAGGGTTGTTGATACAACCAGGTATAATTTTTATCCTCATGGATCAGCTATTTCGCCAAATGGCCAATATCTGTACTTTACGGCAACAACAGGTAATTTTTTATATAAAAAGAATTTAGCCAATGGGAATATTGATTTTATCCCATTAAATAGCAATGATGTGCCCGGCTTACCTAGTTCAGTTTATAACCCTCATGAAATTCTATTTTCAAATGATGGAACAAAATACTATGTGAGTTGCCAAAATGAAAAAACAATTCGGGTATTTAATGCGCAAACAGATGAATGTAGTGCAACCATTCCAATTAACGGAAGTACGTTGGAAATGAGTTTAGCACCTGCTTCTAACTTACTATTTGTAAGCAGTTGGGATGCTAATCAGTTTCCAGGTACTGTTGGTGCAGTTGCGGTTATAAATACAACCTCTAACACATTAATCAAGTATGTAAACACAGGAACTGAACCACATGGAATTGCGGTTGATGAAAAAAATAATAAAGTATACGTGGCTAATAGAAACATTAATAGTTCAGGGCCATTACCACATCATACAAGTATTTGCGGTGGCAGAAACGGTTATGTAAGTTTTATTGATTTAACTACGTTGGAAATAACCGGAAAAAGAATTGAAGTAAGTGTTGATCCTTACTCTATTTCATTGAAAAAATAAGGCAATAGTAAAAATTTAGTGGTATATATATTGTAAAAAAGATGCCAATTTCTCTTATTTTTTTTTGGCCCCTTCGATTTCGTCGCTCAGGGTAAACTCAAAAAAGAAACATAAAAACTCCCGGCTGCAGACCTCTCCAAAGGAGAAGGT
>CAZTCG010000303.1:0-2522 GCA_964612005.1 uncultured Flavobacteriaceae bacterium
TTGCGTTTAGTGCTTCAAAACCAAAACCGAATAAGTTGCAAGCATTTTGACTTAGGGTTACTGAAATAGTATATGTTTGCCCTAAAGTATATGATGTGCCACCTTGAAGTTCTGCAGGTAAATTTATACTTATCGATCCGGTTCCGGCAGTTCCATGACAGCTACTGCAAGTTGTTTCGCCAGGAGATCCAGTTTTACCAGCTTTCCCTGAACTATTTAAAACTACTTTAATTTGACATATGGTATACGCCAAGTGTCTTCATTTGTTTTTGTGCACGAAGCACATGGCTATTTCATATCTATTAAATTATAAAATACTAATTAATGAAAAATAATTTCAAAAAAGAAATTGTTTTACTAATTCAAAGTAAAAATCACTTTTATTTCACAATTTTCATTTCGTTCAATAAATAACCTGCGCCGGCATATTTGTCTATTACAAACAAGGTATATCGAACATCTAATGTAATGTTTCTGCAAATGGAAGAATTATACATTACATCACTCATGGTGCCTTCCCAAGCTCTATCGAAGTTAGTGCCAATAAGTTCGCCTTTTGCATTTAATACCGGGCTACCACTGTTTCCACCTGTAGTATGGTTAGAGGCAATAAATGCAACTCGTAATTTTCCGTTTTTATCTGCATATTGCCCATAATCTTTTTTAGCATACAATTCTTTCAGTTTTGGAAATACTACGTAATCATCAATTGCAGGATTCTCTTTTTCCATGATACCGTCTAAAGTTGTGTAATAGTCATAAGCAACCCCATCTCTTGGCTTTGATCCTTTTACTTTTCCGTACGTAACTCGTAAGGTAGAATTAGCATCGGGATAGAATGCCTTATTCTTCATGTATTTCATTTGCCCTGCCATGTATGTTTTGTACATGTCGTTCAATTGTGCATCGAGTTTCTGTGTGTTTGGGCGAACCTTTGCATTATAAAACGAGTTTGTTTTACTAAATAAAACATATAATGGATCATTAGTTATGGAAGAAATTTTATTATCTAAGTCATTCAGTATGTTTTGTAATTGATCTACATTCAACAAAGCACTTTTTGTGTACAAGTCATTTGCTAATCGTTGTGTGTTGCCTTCATAAGAGGCAATTAGAGAATCGATGTATGGAACTTTTTCCGTTTTACTTAATCCTTTATCATACATCTCCAGCATTTTTGCCATCAATTCCTTATCCATTTCTCTACTATTCGTTTTATGAAATCCAATCAATGTTGTTTTTGTTTTCTCAAAATTCTTTTGGAAACCTTCGTTTTTTCCTGCTTTGTTATCTTTCCAATCATTAACTAGTTTATCAAAATTTCTTGCATAGATAAATGAATTTATGCCATACAATCCTTCACTTAAATAATCTAATTGCTTAATGTAAATTGAATACTCTGCATACACTTTTTTAAACTCTTCAAACAAAGTACTGAACTTTTTGCTGTCTTCTGGGTTAGAGGCAATTTGTTGAAGAAATTGTTTTTCCCACTCCAATTTTTTATCAACTGCTTTTGATTGTTTCAAGCCGGTCATTTCACCTAACCATTTCTTCCAGTAGTTGGCAACGGAAGCATAATTAGCCGCGTAATTAATTCGAGTTTGATCATCAGCTTTCATGTATTTATCCATAATGGCCAAACGTTTTTCTCTCAAATCAACTTTTACAGGATCGCTTTTACTCATCAACATCTCAACTCCATCGCTAAACAAATATTCTTGTGTTCTTCCAGGGAAACCATATACCATGGTAAAATCACCTTCTTCAGTTCCTTTAATATTAATGCTCAGTGAACGTTTTGGAACATAAGGCACATTGTCTTTTGAATACTCTGCAGGTTTATTGTCCTTGCCTGCGTAAATTCTGAAAATGGAAAAATCACCGGTGTGACGTGGCCAAATCCAGTTATCCGTATCACCGCCAAATTTACCAATGAAAGAAGGAGGAGCGCCCACTAAACGAACATCTTTAAATGTTTCTGTTACGAATAAAATATACATATTACCGTAATAAAACGGACGAGTAAACGCTTCATAATGCGTTCCTTTTACCGCTTCTGTTTCAATCATTTTTAGGTTTGATTTGATTGCAGAATCTTTTTGTGCGGCTGTAAAGTTTGCTTGAATATTTTTAGTTACTTTATCAGTAACATCTTCCATACGAATGATAAACATAGCTGTTAATCCAGGATTTGGAAGCTCTTCAGATTTATTCATTGCCCAGAATCCGTTGGTTAAATAATCTTTTTCAACAGTGCTGTGATTGGCGATTTGCCCGTAACCACAATGGTGGTTAGTTAATAAAAGTCCTTGATTGGAAATGATTTCACCGGTGCAGCCGCCACCAAATTGCACAATGGCATCTTTTAAACTTGATTTATTGATGCTGTAAATGTCTTCAGCCGTTAACTTGCATCCGTTTTTTTTCATGTCTTGCTCATTAAGTTGTTTCAACAAAAATGGCAACCACATGCCTTCATCGGCTTTTGCAATTAAAATTGATATGCTAAATGCAATAGT